>JBOFLH010000580.1:0-6016 GCA_051657765.1 Nocardioides sp.
GATCAGCATCCATTGCACCATCGACTTCGACGACACCGCCCGGATGGCATCGGTGACCATGCGGAAGGTATGGCGGGCCCGTCGAGACGGAGTAGACCACGCTCCTGCGGTGGTGAAAACGCGCCGACCCGGCGACATCGTGCCCGTGGTGCGCAGCATCGCCGGCTGCACCATCGGGCAACACGAATTCGACCCCGGCACCGGCATCTTCGTGGCCGAGTTGCTGCTTGATCGGCCGCTGGCTGCCGGCGAAACAGCAGTGGCGGAATATCAGATCACCGGCTTTGTTGGCAACGCGCTCTCCCGACACTACGTGTGCGTGGCCGAGCGAACGATCCGAGACATCGTGGTCTGGGTCCGCTTTCACCCCGACCACCTGCCCAGCCGACTCGAGTGCTACTCGATCAATCGAGGAGATGAGCACGTACAACCGGCTGACCTCTCCGGCGCACAGGCGCATTACGTCGAACGCAACTTCGGGCCGGGCAAGATCGGATTCCGGTGGGCATGGGCTCCCAATGACCCTCTGCCCGATGTGGTCTAGAGCCGGACAACCCGGAATTCGGGAACGGACGTCGCCGAACCATCAGTACAACTAAGCCGGCGTGGAGTGCTCGCCGACGACTCGACCCGAAGCAGCTGCGGACCAATAGCAGTGTGGAAGTGAAGCTGGTCACCGTCGGCACCGAGGAAGCACACGTCGGCCTGCGCGGTCAGATTCAACAGCCGACGGAGGTAGAGTTCGCCGACTTGAGCCGGCACCGGTTGGCCGGCTCGACCCCGAGAGTGCGACCACGGATGCCCGCCCGCCAGAACGTCGCCGCAGACCGATATCGCGGTCTGCGTCTCCAGTCGACCGAGAGTGATCGCACTAGGCAGCGCGAGCAGCGTGCCGGCGAACCGGTGCCCACCCAGGTGGGTGGTCTCCCACGTCGCGCCGGGCCACCGCTCCGCCAATCGCGCGGCGATCGGCCGGCCGAGCTCCGCGCAGCAGCGATCCCGGCTGCCGTTCGTGCACACCAGGAACACCGGTTCCTCGTGAAGCCGCCACGGCGAGGTCGGCGACGTTACCGCGCTCCAGGCTGGATCAAGGTTCGGGAGTTCCCCAATGTGGCGCAGGCACGTGGTGTAGACGACGGGCTCCTGGCCCAACCTCAATCGAAACAGCCGAGTGCCGGCCGCACCGGACTCCGAGCCAGTCTCGGGTCCGGTCCCGGGTCCAGTGTCGCGGTGTCGGCGAATCAGCTGCACCCGGGAGCCGGACACACCAGCGAGGAAGTCCCGGACTGGCGCAGGCAGCCGACTGTCCGCCACCGCCCGGCTCGGCCACGCTCCGGCGTACTCGACCAGCAGCCAATGGCGTTGCGTCGGCGCCGTTCCCGCCATGGACTCACCATCGGCGACGCTGGCGGCCGCACACCGAAAATCCTGAGTCACTCGACTTAGTCTGCCGTCCGACCCGGGGAAAGCGCCTACCAGGGATCGGGTCGACGACACTGGCTCGCCGAGTCGATCGCCTGACAGATTGCCCGACCGGTTGCCTGGGCCAGGCCTGGGTCGAGCCGAGTCAGCAGGCAAGCCGAGTGATCGTCTCCGCCAACGCCTCCACCCCAACCAGACAGTCGGCCATCTCCACATGCTCGGCGGGCGAATGCGACACACCGGTCGGATTGCGGACAAACAGCATGGCAGTGGGGATGCCGGCTGCGGCGAGGATTCCCGCGTCGTGGCCGGCCGCGGTGGGAATCATCGGCCAGTCGGCGCCATCATGTTCATAGGCGATCCACCTGGCCAGTTCCTCGTCGAAGTCGACCGCATCGGAAACCGACTCGGCCGTCACCATCACGTCGGTGCCATCGCGCTCGGCTCGGGCAATCGCCAGACGGGTGATCACGCCGACCAGACGATCGAGCCCCGCCGGCTGCTCCGCGCGGGCATCCAGCCAAGCGGTTACCCGCGAGGGCACCGCGTTACTCGCGTTGGGTGACACCTCGACCCGACCGAAAGTCGCCCGCTGCCGGGACAGACGAGCCTGTTTAGCGGCGACAAGCGCGGTCATCGCGAAGGTCTGCATCGGGTCGGCACGATCTTCCATGATTGTTGTTCCGGCGTGGTTGGCGACTCCGGTGAAGTCGAAGCGATATCGACCGTGCGACCAGATCCCGGACGCCAGGCCTACCGGTTCCCCGTGAGCGGCTAGGTGGCGACCCTGCTCCACATGCAGCTCGACGAAGGCAGAGACGCGTTCGCTAAGCCGAAGGCCCAGACCATGCTGGGGCTCGTCAGGTGACCCGTCGTCCAGGCCGGCTCGTTCGATCGCGTCCGCGAGGAACTCGCCGCCGGCGTCGCGCAGTTCGCGAACCTCGGTCCAGGTGGTTGCCCCGGTCGCAAAACGTGATCCGAGACAAGGGGAACCGAACCGGGACCCTTCCTCCTCGCTGAAAACTGCGAGCAGCACCGGGCGGGCCGGGGCGAACCCGCGTTCTCGCAGCAGATCGACGGCCGCAAAGGCGGAGACTACCCCTAGCGGCCCGTCATACGCACCGCCGTCGAGCACCGAGTCCAGGTGCGAGCCGACCATGATCGCCTTCGGAGGATCAACGCCGGTGTAGCCGACCATTGGCACCGACCACTGAGCGACCATGTTGCCGATCAAATCAGACTCGACCTTGAAGCCGCGCGACAGCGCCGCACCACGGAACCACTCGCGCAACTCCGCCTCGGCGCTCGTGAAGGGCTGGCGAAAGTACCCTCCGGTGGACGCGCTACGCCCGATCGGAGCGATGTCGGCCCACATCTGCTCAAACGCCACAGCCCGAGTTGACCTCGACCGCCGGCGCTCGTCAACGATCCAGCATCGGCTCATCGCCGATATTCCAGACACCCGGAATATTCGGCGAAACTCTCAGGCCCGGGCACCACCCTCCTCCTCACCGGGACTTTGTGACGTGTCGGCGGGATCTTGTGACGTGTCGTGTCGGCGGGATCTTGTGACGTGTCGTGTCGGCGGGATCTTGTGACGTGTCGTGTCGGCGGGATCTTGTGACGTGTCGGCGGGGAATCGGGCTCCTAAGGTGTGCCTATGACGCCCGAGGAGTTCCGGGTCGCCGGCCATGCGCTGGTGGACTGGATAGCCGACCACCGAACCCGCATCCCGGAGCTGCCGGTCGCCGCTAGGGTCCGGCCCGGTGAGGTCGCCGCCGGTCTGGCCTCCCGTGCACCTGACGCGGCCGAACCGTTCGCCGATGTCCTGGCGGACCTCGACCGAGTGGTGGTGCCCGGGATCACCCAGACTCAGCACCCGGCGTTCTTCGGCTGGTTTCCGTCCAACGCCGCTCTCGCCTCGATCCTCGGCGACTTTGCATCCAGTGGCCTCGGCGCGCTCGGCATCACCTGGCAGTCCGCCCCAGCGCTGACCGAAGTGGAGCAGGTGGTCACCGAATGGTTGCGCGACCTCACCGGCCTGTCGACAGCCTGGACCGGCGCCATCCACGACACCGCGTCGACCGCCTGCCTGGTGGCGATGCTGGCCGCCCGCGAGCGGGCAACCGACTCCTCGGCGGCCCGCGGAGGACTCCAGGCCGAGTCGGCGCCGCTGGTCGTCTATGCATCGACCCAGGCACACTCCTCGGTGCCCAAGGCAGTGTTGCTCGCCGGGTTCGGGCAGGACAATCTCCGACTGATCGAGGTCGATCCGACGACCTACGCCATGCGGCCCGACGCATTGGCTGCCGCGATGGCGGCTGATCGAGCGGCGGGCCGCCGACCGGCCGCGGTGGTGGCGTCGGTGGGGACGACGAGCACGACGGCGATGGACCCGGTAGCCGACCTCGTGGCCATTGCCCACGAATATCGCGCCTGGGTGCACGTCGACGCCGCGATGGCTGGTTCGGCCCTGCTGTTGCCCGAGTGTCGCCATCTGGTGGCCGGCGTCGACGGGGCCGATTCGTTCTCGTGGAATCCGCACAAGTGGTTGGGCACGATCCTGGATTGCGCGCTGCTCTACGTGCGCGACACCGAGCACCTCGCGCACACCATGTCGACCAATCCGTCCTACCTCCGCTCGGCCGTGGACGGCGAGATGGTCCAGTACAAGGACCTCGGCATCCCGCTCGGCCGGCGCTTTCGAGCCTTGAAGCTGTGGTTCCATCTGCGGCTCGACGGGGTGGAAGCCATCCGAACCCGGCTCCGCCGCGACCTTGCCAACGCGAGGTGGCTGGCCGAGCAGGTCGCCGCCGAGCCGGAGTGGCGAGTGCTCGCTCCGGTAGTGCTGCAAACGGTCTGCGTGCGGCACGAACCACCCGGAGTCGACCTGGACGCGCACACGCTGGCCTGGGCCGAGGCACTGAACGAGTCCGGCCGCGCCTTTGTCACACCCGCCACCTTGGACGGATCGTGGATGGTTCGGGTGTCTGTCGGCGCGGAGGCCACCGAGCGCCACGACGTCTCGGCGCTATGGGATCTCATCCGCGAGATGACTCGTCGGGTGCGCTGACCGGCGGGATATGGTCATCGGAGTGACCGTTCCGGGGGGTAATCACAGATCGTCGCCCATGCCGGCTCGCGGTCATTGGGGATTCAGCTCGGGGACGGATGTCGAATCCAGCCAACCCGCCCACCGCGGTCTGCGTCTCTATCTGTGTAACTCCAAACTCGGAAAGGGAGAACATAATGAGGGGAACCAGCCGATTCCGCCGGCCAATTTTGGCCGGAGTTGTGGCGGCACTGACCGTGACCACCTCGCTAAGCGGGAACCTAGGTCAGGCGGCGAGTGTCACGACCGAGGCCGTCTCGGTCACGAAGGTCACCAAAGAGCAGTTGGCGAGATTCAAGAAGGAGACCGCCGCCCGGGCAACCCGGTATGCCAGCGGCGGTCCAGTCGGGCTCAACCCGGCCACGTCCCTGGTCCCACCGGATCAGCCTCGGGACTATCAAGGCTGGACGGAGGCAGCCCGAGAGGGCGCCGCCGCGCGGGAAGCACTGCGAGATCGGACGGTCCGAGGCCGAGTGGTCGCACCACCGTTGACCGCCCGGGAGAGCGAACCAAGAGGAACAAGGGGGTCGAACGACACCCGGGCCAATGCCGATGAACTTCCCGGTTTTGGGACCAGGCGAAACAACCCTCGGGCGACGTTGTTGGGCGCCCTGTCTCCTGAGGTGGTGCCGGTTTCATCGCTGGTGTCTATCAAACCCAACAAGGAGGACGACGGCAGCCCCGACGGGGCCCGCGAGACGGGTGTCAGCAGTGACCGAGATGGGATCAAGACCACCGGCTTCCGCGGTGACGCACCAGGCGCAACCCCGGCGGACCGCGCCTTCGACCTTGACTTCTACCGGTTGAATGTCGCCGACGGCACCCGAATCACGGCCCGGATGGTGGCTACCAGCGGCAACCTGGAGCCCATCATGTTCGTGGTGGACGAGGATCTGAACTTCGTCAATGACTCGTCCTTCGAGGAGATCGACCAGGACGTGGAGTTCAGCACCAGTCTGCCGGCCGGTGGCGTCTACTACCTGGTGACCAGCGGATGGTACGTGATCACCGGCGACCCGGCCACCGATGGCGACACGACCGGCAAATACTCGTTGACCCTGTCGGCCGGCCAGGACGATCGGGACGTGTGGGCGGTCGATCTGCGGGCCGGTGACGTGTTGGGAGCGACGTTGGACTCACCCGGCTATGTCTCGGTCAGTGGCCCGCGCGGCACCGAAACCCACCGCTCACCGTTCGATGCGAGCTTCATCTACCCGTTAGACAGTCCGTTGCCCGGTGCTAGCGGTTACCCGGTGACTGACTACGTCGCGGCGAAGGACGGCCGGTACTTCGTGACCTACGGCGGCGGCGAAGGCACCTACACCGGCACCCTGGAGGTCTACCGGCCCGGCGGCGAAGGCGCTCGCAAGCAGACGATCTTCCTCGACACCGACGGTGCCCGGGTGAACACCCGGATCTGGGACGAAGGTTCCCGGTTGGTGAATCTGTCGCCGTTGTCGTCGTTCCTGGGCAAATGGGGCC
>JBOFLH010000581.1:0-2192 GCA_051657765.1 Nocardioides sp.
TCCAAGGTGTCGGCTCTCTGCTTTGGTGTACCCGAAGGGTTCGATTGGTCGCCCAGGTCGTACGGGGACTCGATCGCGCACCTCGGCGATCGTGCGGCGATAATCGGTTTCGCCGGTGCGGCGCTCATCCATCGCCTCCTCAATCCGGGCCTTGGTATGGATGTCACGAATGCCATGAAGCAGCTGGTCCCGAGCGACGCCTTGCTGGGTGAGGAAGTAGTCGAACTCACCAGGTAGGAATCGGTAGGTTCCAGTGCCATCGCGGAACTCTCGCCAGGCGCCGGACTCGAGCATCGCCACAAGAAGATCGGCCATCCGGGATAGCCCGAGATTGCCCATCGCGAGCGCGAAGTCGTGGACCTGATCGGCGTTACGGTCTGTGAACTCACTCATCGCCATCTCCCTGGGCAGCTCGCGGCAAGGTGCAGCCATGTTGGTCGCAATGCTCTCGGATTCGCGCCAGCATCCATGCCTCGACGAGGGCCAGTTGCTCCGGTGTGGCGCGGTCGCGTCCCCCTACGGCGCGCAGTCCAGCGTTGGTGTTGGCCTGTCCTTGGAAAACCCCGATGGTCTCGTAGCGGCCGTCATGGGACGCGTGGTGTTGCATCCAACTCGCTAGTGACGTCACTCGTGCTCGCCGTGCTTTGTTCAGGCTCCTTGGGTCTGCGGGCCGCTCCTCGCGTCCTCGGCCCGCCGCCGGCGCCTGGGTGTACAGGGGTAGGTTGCGGCCCATCTTGCGGCTGGCCACTGCGACCCTGGGCGCGTAGACCTGTGGGATATCGACCTCGAGACAGATGGAGATGGCGGTCTGCAGTTCGTCGGCGAGCACGGTTCCATCGGTTTCGCCGAGCACGGTCGCCGAGTGGAGATCAAGGGCGCTCATGCTGGTCAGCTGGTAGCGCGGCATCCTGATCGCGTCGACTCCACCGACTGGTGGGTGTGCGGTTTCTTCATCGTCACCCGGCACGTCGAGGATATGGAAGTGACCTACGAGTGCCTCGGCGAACGCTGCCCGCAGGGCGGTGTTGTTGGGGATCAGGATCTGGGCTGGCAGCATCATCCGGTCAGTGCGTTCGGTACCGGTAACGCGCATGGCGCGCGCCATCGTTTGTGCCAGGAACAGCACCGCGGTGGTGGCCGAGGCGTAAGCGATGACTGAGACCTCCGGGCAGTCGAAGCCCTCGGTGACCATGCGGACGGCGACGATCGCGCACGACTTGCGGTCGCGCGCCGCCGTGCGGAGATCCTCGAGGGCGTTTCTCTCGTCGGAGATGATCAACCGGGCGAAATCGCGGTCGGCTGCCTTGTTGATCTCTTCGGCTGCCATCCGAGCCGACGCCTGGTCTTCGGCAACCCAGAGCATCTTCAAGGGCTCGCGGTCTTGGATCGTGGCCAACTGCTGCGACAGCATCAGCAGTGCTTCCTTCGCGAAGGCGTGGACCAGAGGGCGTTGCTTGAATCCATTGCGGATCGCGGTGTTGACCTGGGCGCCAGTTTCGAGGTCGGCGATCTCGCCGGCCACGATCGTCTCGGCGCGTACGTCGACCAGCTCCACCTGACCGTCGTAGGCGTAGAGGTCGGGACGGCGTAGCTCGACGCCTATGAGTTCGGAGGCCGGCACGGAGAAATCGGCGGTGGCCTGGAACTTCTCCACGCCGTCAGCTACAACGCGGTCGTAGCGAACAGTGCTGATCCGGCGGGATCCCGCTGAACGAAACAGAGTACCGGTCATGTTGAGGACCCCAGCGGGGTGAACAACTGACTGGGGGTCGGTGGATCCGACGATCTTGGCCACGGCATTGCCCCACGACTTCTGGTCACCGACGTGATGTACTTCGTCGAGCACCAGCAAGGTGGAGGCCGCGTCCATGCGCTGGATCTGCCCATCGGCGGAGTTGGCCAAACCCTGGTAAGTGACAACCGCGCCCACGGTATGCGGATGCTCAAGGAAGCCATCTCGGGGCTGCCAGTCAAGATGGACCTGCAGACCTCCGAGAGCGTCAGACCATTGCCGCTGCAGAGCGCGGTTCGGCACCACGACCACCATCCGGTCGACCAAACCCGCTGCCGCCAGCTGGCGGAAAGCCATGCCCGCGAAGTAGGTCTTGCCTGCCCCGGGGGCCGCATGCACGGTCGCCGTACCGGTCTGCCACAGGCGCTCTAGGACGATGTCCATAGCCTGCGCCTGCCAG
>JBOFLH010000582.1:0-7903 GCA_051657765.1 Nocardioides sp.
ATCCTGTGGAGCTGAAGGTCAAGGCAGCGTTCGGTGAAGATGTCGAGGAACGGATTGACATCCTGACTCAGGCAGTCGCAGCACTCAAGGCAAACGCTCTCGCTACGCAACTTGCTGCTAGTAGGAGAGAGCAGCGCGTGTTGCAACAGGCTGCTGACGCGGCGAGCTTTCTGCTCGCATTCGACTCCAACGCCTACAGCGATACGCTAACCAGGCGAGCAAGCCTTGCCAAGGACTACGGTGTTTTCCGAACAGCGCTCTTTGCCGCAGCCGACCTACCAGCCGAACCAGATGACACGTGGAGCGACTTCATCGAAGCTGGCGATAAGTATCGTCAGCATCTGGTCGAGGTTGATGCGCACAACGACGACCGTTGCCTGTACTGTCGGCAGTCGCTCACTGACTCAGCCAGCAACCTGGTCGTTAAGTACTCGACCTATCTTGAGGACAAGATCTCTGAGGACATCAGGGACACCGACGCTAGGCTTGCTGCCTGGAAGCGACAGGCAATGTCTGTCAAGAATGCTGAACTTGCCAGCTTCATAGGCGAGTACGACGAGACTGAGGAGAAGCCTGCCTACTTCACGAGTATCTCGACTATCGAGAAAGCGAGAAGTGTTGTTTCTTCTTCTGCAGACTTGGAGATACCTGTTGCCCCCAAAGCCTTGATGGCGGTCAATGAGGCCAAAGCCGCGGTCGATGTCGCACTAGCCACGATCGACACTCAAATCACAACATACGAGACCCAAGCGCTGAATCGTAGTAAGGCGCTTGAAGAGAAGGCGAATGAACTCCTTGAATTGAAAGATGCAGCTGAGCTAGCAACGTCATGGCCGCTAATCGAAACCCAGATCCGCAATGCAAAGGAAGCGGACAGACTACGCACCCTAAAGCGCGTACTACCACAGCTCACTCGCTCGGTTACCGAACTCTCGAAGACTGCGAGCGACGAGCTAATCAATCAAAGTTTTGATACTCTGTTTCTGGAGGAATGTGAAGCGCTTCGCGCCCCTTCGCTCAAGGTGCAGTTCGTCGGGCGCGAAGGTAGAGCCCATCGCCGCAAGGTGTTGAGTGGTCGACACAAGCCGTCCAAAGTGCTTTCGGAGGGCGAACAGAAGGTGCTGGCGCTCGCCGACTTTCTTGCTGAAGCGCGACTGGCCGGTATCACGGCGCCTGTCATCTTTGATGACCCAGTGTCCAGTCTCGATCATCGCCGTGTGAGGGAGGTAGCGCAGCGTATCGCTCGACTAGCTGACGATAATCAGGTCATCGTTTTTACGCATGACATCTTGTTTGCAACGACACTCCTCGCTTTGTTCGAGAAGTCGAAGCGATGCACTTACTACCAAGTTACAGATGATGGCGGTAAGGGGCAAGTGTCGCTAGCATCTGGGCCGCGATGGGATACTCTGGATAATTTCAGAAAACAGATCAATGAACTGATCGCCGCAGCCGACAAGGAATCCGGAGAGGCCCGCGAAGCTCTGATAATTCGTAGTTACAGTCAGATTCGATCATGGTGCGAAATTTTTGTTGAAAAGAAGTTGCTACATGGGGTTGCTGAGCGATATCGAGCCAACGTATCCATGGATAGGATCTCGGGCATCAAGGTTGTGGCGTTGCAAGAAGCTTTTGATGTAGTCCTGCCAATTTACCATGATGCTTGTCGCTACATCGATGGTCACTCGCAGCCACTAGTTACCTTGGGTGTGAGACCAACCCTCAGTGACCTACAGAAGCATTGGGCTGAGTTGCAGGAATGCCAAGCGTCCTACAACAAGGCTTAGGTGTCCGTTCCTTATTCGCACCCACACCGGCTAACTCTTTTTCGTGCAGAGAGTCACAGTTCCTCTTTGCTGACGCAGCGAACTTTTGGAGGAAGTGGCCAACTGGCCCACAACCCAAGCAACGTAGTGCTCGGCGTCGTGGCCCTGATCGTCGCATCAGGGGTGTATGGCGAACTGCGCGCCGAGCTAGATCTCAAGAAGATTGCTCAGGCGCTGATTTCGATGGCCGAGACCAAAGCAAGGGAGGCGGCCTGTCTCACCGAAGATGCGTACCGACAGCTCGTCGATCGATGCCACGACGAGCTAGAACATCAAGAACCGTGGTCTTCCCAATCCCGAGCTTCGCGGCGACATCCCGAGTGCCCATGCCCGAGGTGTACAGACGAATCAGCTCGTCCTGCTCGGAGCGCTTCAAGCGACGACGGCGCACGAACTTCGGTGACGAATCGGGACGAGCGGAAGGCGGACTGAGCGGGCTAACGGTGTTGGTCTTAACAGAGGCGAGGACTACCAGAAAGTGGCCCTGACCTGCGGAAACGCAGATCAGGGTCCCACTTTTTTCTTGATTCGGATGAGCTTAATCCCGTTTACTCCCCGAAAACTCCTTGGATCTGCGGGGTTCGCGACGGGCGTCGGGCCTTCCGAGTTGGTCCGGAGCTAGCGGTGGCTGAGCTCTCGAGAAACGTCGATGGCCTCGGCCGCAGCATCTGGCGAAAGCTGTGTCATTGCGCCCAGAATGACGCGATGGTTGGCTGGCGATTGCCGAGAACGTTCGGTTCAGCTGGTCGGGTATTCGGTCCCTGACGCGGCGCCGCCAAGATTTGCGGACTACGACTGCTCGAGCGGGCGGGTCGTGCGCTGCCCGGTCGCGAGCGACAGCAGCACGAGTCGCGGCAGCTGAGATCCGCGGCAACCAGTCGATCCGGTCATGGCGAATGTAGTGCGACCGGCACGGCACTTGGCCGTTGCCGCCCGAAGGCCGCTGGGTGACCGTGCCGTCGAAGATCAGGACCCAGTCGTCTGGCCCGAGCAGGGCGACGACCTTGGTGCCGCAGCCGCACGCGCACAGGTGTGCCGCTGTTTGGTATTCAACGAGACGTAGAGAGTCTCTGCTTCCGGCGAAGGAGGGATTGACTTGGTGAAGACGGTGCCTAGTTCCTTGGCCATCATGCTGCGCCTTCCCCGGCGTCGGTGTTCTTAGCCGTGACGGCTTCGATCTGCTTGATGTGCTCAAGGGGACCGTCTGCATCGTGGTCATGGTCTTCGGTGTCTTCGACAGCGGTCAGGGCGTCGCTCGCGCCGTACCGATGGTGGAGGCCCCCGAAGTCAACAACAAACACGGGGTGCCGTTCGTCCTCGTCGTCGGCATAGAAGCGCTGGAGCTTTTTGTACCGGAGGACGGCGAGGTTTGCAGTGAGTGCGTTAAGTTGTCGTCGACCTGCAGGTTGGTGTCGTACTCGGCACTCTCTCCTGCGAAGTACGAGATTAGCTCGTCTCGGGAGATGTGCTCGCTACGGCCAGGGGTCGAGGTAGTGATTCGGATCTGGCCGGCGATGCCGTCCGCATCCTTGCTGAGGCCGACGCCAGTGTCGATGAAGGGGATGCCGTTGGCGATCAGCGTCGTGACGATCGCCTTCTTGTCCGGGCCTGTGTCCATCGCGAGGAACACGAAGTTGGCGTCGAGGAGCGCTGCAACGTTCTCGGCGGTGACGTTCACCGGGTGGGGACGATGCCCCGGCGCATGCGCGAGTACATCTGCGTGTAGTACTCGACCTTGGCCAGGCCGGCATCGAGGTCATCGAGGTCATCGAGGCCGGCGGCGCCAGACGCCCTGAACGCGTTGTGAGTGCAGAACAGGTTTTGTTGTAGAGGTGAAGAGTCAGGACCGGGGTCTTGGCGAGGGCATCCAGTGAGGTGGGCGCCGGTGCCGCCGAGGCCGACAATGACGAGCTTCTCCAGCGCGAGCAGGTTGTTGAGTTCGGTGATGCCGGCCCGGCTGGAGGACGTCTCGATGTAAGGAACACCCCGTCGTTCTGGTCGGTCTTGACCGGCTTGCGAAGCGGATTCTCAGACGATTGAGAGCCCTCTGCGCGGCTTACCAGCGTCGAGGACGAGCTGCTCTACGACGTAACCACACTGTTCTTGGGCGACGCTGGGGACTCTCTCGGCAAGCTGCTGGCGACGATCAAGGCAATATGATCTCATGGGAAGAGTGCTGACCCTTGAGCAGGTGGTGACCTTCGGCGTCGCCGCGGGGATCCTCATTGCGATCCCCGGTCCCAGCGTCGTCTTTGTCGTCGGACGGGCGCTCTCCTACGGGCGGGGTGTCGCCCTCGCCAGCGTCGTCGGCAACACCCTCGGCCTGCTGACCATCGTCATCCTGGTGGCCGCCGGCCTCGGGGTGGTGGTCCAGGAGTCGATTGTGGTGTTCACCGTGTTGAAGCTCGCTGGTGCGGCCTACCTCATTTACCTGGGACTGCAGGCAATCCGGCACCGTCGTGGCTTCGACCGAGCGACACCCGGCAACCCGGTGCTGCCGTTGGCCGCCATGCGGCAGGGCTACGTCGTCGGCGTCTCGAACCCGAAGGCGTTCATGATCATCGGCGCGCTGCTGCCGCAGTTCGTCGTTCTGGACGCCGGCCGCATTCCGTTGCAGTTGCTCCTGCTTGGCCTGGTCGCCGTGGTCATCGGCCTGCTCTCCGACTCGCTTTGGGCCGTCGTCGCAAGTCGGGTGCGGGACTGGTTCACCGCGGAGCCGCGGCGAGGCGAGGCCATCGGTGCGGTCGGTGGCGTGTCGATGATCGGGCTGGGTGTCAGCCTCGCGGTCTCCGGGCGCGAGTGACCCTGCCGGACGCGCACCAGTCAGGATCGAGCCCGCGGAGCGCGTTGCGCCGCCAAAGTCAAGCCACTCCAACACTTGTCCCAGGCGCCGGGCACCGCAGGACGCCCCGTCCCGGGATCGATTCCGGACGGCCGATACGGGACAGAGAGTGCGCACCGCGGCGCAAGTCGCCGCCTGGCCTGTGGGTTCGTCGGTTGGGTTCCTCAGCTGGGACCTCGCCCGGCGGCCGCGTTCTTGCGGTTCCTTCTACCGGCGGAGGGGCGCTGGCTCGGCCGGTCGTGCCTATGGAGTGATCCTCGGACGACACGTTACGTATCGAGTGGGTCGGGTAGTTGGGGGTAGCTGGGGATGGGGTAGATGCCGGCTGCTAGGCCGTAGGTTTGGTCGCCGGTGCGTGGTAACTGGTCGAATTCGGCTACCAGGTCGCGGATCCTTTCCCAGAATTCGCCGGCTTGTTCCTCGTTGATTCGGGCATGCCGCAGGAAGGCCCATAGCCGTCCTTGTTCGTGGGCCGGCTGGGACTCGCCGGCGGCTACCTCGAAGTCGTTGAAGTCCACCAGCGGTTCGGCACCGGGTGACGCGACCGCGATGGTGATGGTGCGGGCGGCGCGGCCGTAGAACCGCTCCTCGATCGCGCGTACTCGCCGGGTGTGGACCACCTGGAGCAGCCCTGCATCGTGTAGTACGCCGACGTGGTAGGCGAGGGTGCTCTTGGGTCGGCGTGCGGCTTCGGCGAGTTCGGCGACCGACGCGGCACGTTCGGTGAGCAGGCCCAAGATGGTGGTTCGCAGCGGGTGAGCGAGGGCGCGGACCTGGTCGGCGCGGGTGAGGACGAGTCGGTCGGCGAGTTCATGGCCGGGAGGCGGAGACGGCGCGGCTGAAGCTGGAGGGGCGGGGTGGCCGGTCACGGCCGAACAGACTACTATCCTAGAACGATCGAATAATTTGGATCATCAGGAAGATCTGTGTCAGAAGTGCTGCTGTTCCACCACGTTCAAGGGCTGACCGAGGGCATGCTGGCGTTCGCCGCGGACCTGCGGTCAGGCGGGCACACCGTGCACGCGCCGGACCTCTTCGACGGGCACACATTCGAGTCCATCGAGGACGGCTTCGCCTACCTGAAAACTCTCGATGGCGAGGAGATCGGACGCCGGGTCGACGCCGCGGTCTCCGCGCTCCCGACCGGGCTGGTGTACGCAGGCTTCTCCTGGGGAGTCCCTCGTGCCCAGCGACTCACCCAGACCCGACCCGGCGCCCGTGCCGCCCTGCTCTACGAGTCCTGCATCCCCATTGCCGGCGAGGACGCCTTCGGACCCTGGCCACCAAAGGTGCCGGTCCAGATCCACGGCGCCGAAGGCGATGAGTTCTTCCAAGAAGACCTCCCTGCCGCCCAAGAACTGGTTCAGACCCTCGGATCCGACCTGGCTGAACTGTTCACCTACCCCGGTGAGCAGCACCTATTCGCCGACCGCAGCCTCGCCTCATACGACGCCGACGCAACCCAGCTGCTCACCCAACGGTCCTTGGACTTCTTGAAACGGCTCGACTGACACCCAGCTCCCCGCGCCCCGCAGCGCATCGTCTAGAGGACGCTCGTCCCACCACTACGCCTGGTCGAGATCGCCCCGTCGCTGGTGACCGGCCGTCGGCTCTTGCCCTCGTGACAAGGCATCGCTGATACACGCGTATGAGCCGTGCAGGCTCCCGGTGCGGACCCTCCGCTGCGGCCGGCCGCGGCGCGGCGGCCAATGTCGACAACGAAGTCCGATCGGGCACGAGCCAGGGCTATGAATTCAAGGCTCCCCCGCCGGGTGGGCACTGAAGCGGCGCGAGCGGTGAGCTCGGTGCCTTGTCCATCCCGACATTGCCAGCCAACCTCCCTTTCGGTATTCACATCCCCAGGCAAAGACATCTCGTGACTGGGAACGCGGCCGACCTATCCGAGGCGGCGCAGCTCGACTACGGCATGACGGCACGAGGACGCCGCGCAAGGACGGAGTGTTTACCGCAGCGCCTGAGATCTGGGTCAGGACACCACCACTGCGAAGACATGTGTGTTGTTCGTTCCGTAGCAGCCGCTCAGGAGCCGGCTGCCGAGGGAGGCCGTGAATGTGCTTTGACCCGGTGTCGAGATCGATCTCGATGTCGGCCGGGTCGGTCGGCTGCTCGAGCCAGGGCGCGACCGACTTGAAGGCGGCCTCCTTGGCGCAGAAGATGTGCAGGCTCCACTCCGGCGGGAGACCGGCGCCATGCGCGCGCTGCCTCTGTCCAAGCCCGTTTCCGACGGTGCGGCGAATGCCGCGCCAGACCGACAGCCAGGGTCCGGGCTCGGTATCGAAGGGATGTGACGTTCGGCCGTGATGGTGACCAAAGTGTGATGGTGACCAAAGTTCGCGAGCTCGGTGGATCCGGGCTTAGACGCGTGTCGACACGATAGGGCTTGCGGCCCCGACGGAGTCGGCGGACTTCTCGTCCGCGGACCGGCGATCGGAGGGCAACACGAAGGTGGCTGCCGCGAGCACGAAGGCTCCAGCCCCAAGAATGAGGTAGTAGGGCGGCAGCCAGGCCACGTTGCCTGCTACGACTCCTCCTGTCACGTTGCCGACCACGCCCCCGGCGCCCTGGGCGACGTTAGCCAGTCCGAATACCAAGGTGGCCTGCACGCCGGTCGAAATCTTGCTGACGTAGGCCGGAATGAGACCGTAGATCGGATAGAAGGACAACCCGAACAGGATCGCCGCGATGAACGGTAAAGGGCCGGACTGTGTGTAGTAGAGGATCGAGCAACTGCCCACGAACATGGCGTAGCAAAGTGTCAGCGTACGGCGAAGTCCGAGGCTGTCGGCGAGGCGGCCGACGGCGAAGCCAGAGAATGCGCCGACCACTGCGATGGTGAGCCACACCGCCGACGAATACTGGATGCTTTGGCTGCCGTTGTCTCGAAGTAGCGGGGCAAGGAAGTTCTGGAAGGACATGAACGAGAACCCGTTCATGAACTTGATGATCCAGATCGCGATCATCCACACGCTCACGAAGGCGAGAACCCTGCGCCACGACCTCGCTCCGGTAAGGATCGATGGCGGGTCGTCTGAGACTGCAGCCACTGCCGAATCCCTGAAGAGTCCGAGGCGCGAGAAAGACCGGATGGCGCTGAAGATCAACAGCGCGGACACGGCCGTGATGGCGAACCAGACCGAGCGCCAGCCCAGTGTGGAGGTGAGGGTCGGGATGATGGCCGCGGAGACGAAGACGCCGTACGTCGTTCCGCTGGAGA
>JBOFLH010000583.1:0-6834 GCA_051657765.1 Nocardioides sp.
CGCGACCTACTGCCAACCGCAGATCGGCTCCTTCGGCTACACCGAACAACAGGCACGCGACCAGGGGTATGACGTCAAGACATCCCGGTTCCCGTTCTCGGCGAATGGCAAAGCTCAGGGTCTGGGCGACGCCGTCGGCTTCGTCAAGGTGGTCGCCGACGCCCAGCACAATGAGATCCTCGGCGCCCACATGATCGGTCCTGATGTCACCGAGCTGCTGCCGGTGCTGACTCTCGCCCAGCAGTGGGACCTGAGCGCGGACGAGGTGGCTCGCAATGTGTTTGCGCACCCCACGCTGTCAGAGGCGGTCATGGAAGCGGTGCACGGCATTTCCGGCCACATGATCCACCTCTAATCAACCGCCGTGAGCGTCTTGACACCACCTCGGCGAGAGAGTGCCCAATGAACCGAGTTGTCATCATCGGCGGTGGACCTGGTGGCTACGAGGGAGCCCTGGTCGCGGCCCAGCTCGGTGCCCAGGTCACCGTCGTCGACTCCGACGGCATCGGCGGCTCGGCGGTGTTGACCGACTGCGTGCCGTCCAAGACGCTGATCGCCGCGGCCGAGGTGATGACCGAGATGGCGGGCGCGCGCGAACTGGGGGTCAATATCCATGACGCGGAGCGAGACGCCGCCACGGCCGTCGAGGTCGACCTGGCGAGGCTCAATGCCCGCGTGAAGAACTTGGCGGCCGACCAATCCGCGGACATCACCGCGCGCCTGATGCGCGAACACGTGCGGATCATCGCCGGCCGGGGCCGCCTGGCTGGGGCGGGCATGGTGGTCGCCACGAGGCCGGACGGCACGGATGAGCACATTGCCGCCGATATGGTGCTCGTGGCGACCGGTGCCGCGCCGCGCATCGTGGCCGACGCCGAGCCGGACGGCGAGCGAATCCTTACCTGGGAGCAGGTATACGACCTGACCGAGACTCCGGATCATCTCATTGTGGTCGGCTCCGGCGTCACCGGCGCCGAGTTTGCCTCGGCGTACCTCGCCCTCGGCGTTGACGTCACGTTGGTGTCCTCCCGCCAACGTGTGCTACCGGGCGAGGACGCGGCCGCGGCCGGCGTACTCGAGGAGGTGCTGACTCGGCGCGGCATGCATCTCTTGGCGGAGTCCCGTATGTCCAGCGTGACCCGGCACGGTGACACGGTGACGGTTCGCCTTACCGATGGCCGTTCGGTCACCGGTTCGCATTGTGTGCTCGCTGTGGGATCGGTCCCCAACACTGGCGGCCTGGGGCTGACGGAGGCCGGAGTCAAGCTGGACGGGCAGGGTTTCGTTCAGGTCGATCGAGTCTCGCGTACGTCGACCGGCGGGGTGTACGCCGCGGGCGACTGCACCGGGGTCTTGATGCTTGCCTCGGTGGCCGCGATGCAGGGGCGGATCGCGATGTGGCACTACTTGGGCGACGCGGTTTCCCCGCTCGACTTGAAGCAGGTCTCTTCTACCGTGTTCACCTCACCTGAGATTGCTACTGTCGGGTGGTCCCAGCGCGCTATCGACGCCGGCGAGATCGCCGCGGAGGTCGTGATGTTGCCACTAGCGACCAACGCTCGCGCGAAGATGCAAGGCATCCACGACGGCTTTGTCAAGCTATTCACTCGGCCAGGCACGGGGTCGATCATTGGTGGGGTGGTGGTGGCCCCGCGGGCATCGGAGTTGGTTCATGTGGTGTCACTTGCGGTCGCCGAGTCGCTGACCGCGGATCAACTGGCCCAAGCGTTCACGGTTTATCCGTCGCTGAGCGGGTCGATCGCCGAGGCCGCCCGCCGCCTGCACGGCCGGTAACCGGAGTTCGTCGCCGCCCACGCCGAGGCGTCACAAAGTCCCGTCGGCGCGTCACAGAATCCTGCTGACACGTCACAAAAGTCCTGCCGAGACGTCACGAATGGCGTGGCTGCCCGACGTGCTCCATGCGCTTGGTCCGCGTCAGTAGATGGACGGGGCGTATCGCCATTGAGGGTGATGTCTGCTCGCAGCTCCACTGGGCTCGGCTCGGTTGACGGAATCAGCGGCCTATCTCGACAACTGCGTCAGGCGTCATCCGCCTGACGCATGGGGTTTGGCCCGCCGTTTGTGACGCGTCGCCGGGACTTTGTGACGCGTCGCCGGGTTGCGAGGTCTCAGTCGGAGACCGTCGAGACGAGCCGATCCGTCATGGCCTCGACCACTATTCGAGGCGTGGCCAGGTTCAGCCGCAGGCACTCCCGGTACGCTGCGCCGAACCTGTGCCCCATTCCGCCAAGGAGGCCCGCCGCGGCAGCGCGTTCCGCCAATCCCGGCGTATCGGCCCGGGGGGTGGGCACATTTAGGCCCGAGGACAGCCAGGCGAGGTAGGTGCCGTCCGCCTGATGGACAGTCAACGTGGGCGCCTCAGTCGCCAGTCGCCGGGTCAGAAGCCGCCGGTTGCCGGCCACATAGGCTAAGGCGTCGGCAAGCCATGGCTCGCCGTGCGTGTAGGCCGTGGTGTGCGTGACGGCCCCGAGCGTGGACGCGCACAGCGCGCCGTGCTCACGCGCGGTGTCGAAACGCCTCAGGTCGTGCCCCGATCCGACGATCAGCACCCCGGCCCCAAGGCCGGCGATGTTCCATCCTTTGGCGGCGGAAAGCACGGTGACTGAGTGTCGCTCCGCGACCTGGCCGACCGATGCGTAGGGCACATAACCCTGGCTCGAGGGCACCAGTGGACCCCAGACCTCATCAGCGACCACCGACACCGCGTTCGCCTCGCACAGTTCTTCGAGTGCGCGAAGTTCGGTCGCGTCGAAGACCCGTCCCGTCGGGTTGTGTGGATTACACAGCACTAGCAGTTCAGTCCGCGGATCGGCCAGCTCGCGCTCCAGTGCGCCCAGGTCGTGGGTGCTGTGTCCGGCGGCGGCGCCGCCCATAGGAACTTGCACAGCCTCCCGCCCGGCCTGCGGGGGCATGGTCAAGAACGGTGGATATGCTGGGGTGGGTACTACGATCTTCGCGCCCGGCCGGGTCAGCAGCCGCAGGGTCAGTGCGAATGCGCTCCGTACGCCGAGAATCGACCTCATGCGGCTGACGTCCACAGACCAGCCGGTGCGCCGTAGCAGCCACTCCGCACACGCCTGCAGCAGCCCGTTGTCCAGATCGGGGTCGCAGTAGCCGAGACTGCGAGTCGATACGTGTCGCTCGATGGCCGCGCGAATCGGCTCCGCGACGCTGAAGTCCATCTCCGCTACTGCCGAGCCGATGCCACCAGTCGGCACATTGGCCCACTTCAAGCCCCCTCGGGCTCGCAGCCGCTCGAGCCCGATGTCGTTCACACAGGCGGCGAAGTCACCCGTCGGCCCAGTCCCGGCTGAACCAGTCCCGGCTGAACCAGTCCCGGCTGAACCAGTCCCGGGGGAACCGGTCACGGGGGGCTCGCGGCGGCGTGGGCAAGCCACTCTTGAGCTAAGCCGGCCAGGACGATAGCGCCGTCATCCAGGACGTTGTCGTCGAACATCGCTCGGGGAGAGTGATTGAACTCCACCGCCGACGACTCCCCGTTGCTGGGTGCCGCACTGAGCGAGATGAACGAACCAGGAACCCGTTCCAGGACGAAAGCGAAGTCTTCGGCTCCCGTCAGCGGGCGCCGCCATTGGCGCACCCGCGAGGGGTCACCGATTGACCGGGCGATGCTGGCGTGCGCGAACGCGGTCTCCGCGGCCGTGTTGTAGGTGCGTGGGTACGCGCTGTTCAAGGCGACATCACAGCTGACTCCGTGTGCGGCCGCTACCCCCTCACATACTCGCGGAAGCAGCTCCCATGCTCGATCGCGCTGTGCCGCGGAGAAGGTCCGCACCGTGGCCTCCAAGAACGCGGAGTCCGGGATGATGTTGCGCTGGTTACCGGCGTGGATCTGCCCGACCGTGACGATCACCGGATCAAACGCGTCGAAGAAGCGGGTGATCGCTGTTTGGATGGCACCAACCATGGCCGCGGCCGCCGGGATCGGATCGCGGGCTAGGTGCGGGTTGGCGCCGTGGCCGCCTTGGCCGAGAACGGTGATGCTCAGCTGGTCGCTCGCGGCCATCACGGTGCCTTCCTTGGTGGCGAACGTGCCGCAGGGCTCGGGGCCGGCCCACACGTGTAGCGCGAAAGCGGCACCGACGGTGGGTCCGGCCGCCGACAAGACGCCTTCCTCAATCATCAGTCGGGCGCCGGCGTAGCCTTCCTCGCCAGGCTGGAACATCAGCACCACATCGCCGTGCAGCCGGTCACGGCGCGCGAGGAGGATCCGGGCCGCGCCGACCAGCATGGCCATATGCAGGTCATGGCCGCAGGCATGCATGGCGCCCGCGTGCTCGGATCGATAGGGCAGGTCGGTCTCCTCGGTGATCGGCAGGGCATCCATGTCCGCTCGCAGCAGCACGGCAGGTGGAACCGAACCCTGCTCGGCGCCGCCTCGGCTCGCCCTCCTCTCGCTCGGCGTGCCGCGGATCACACCGATCACCGAGCTGAGTTGCCGACCCACACTGATCTCGACGTCGAGCGGCGTGAGGGCGTCTATCAGCACGGCCTGGGTGCGCGGCAGATCAAGCCCGATCTCCGGGCAGCGATGCAGGATCCGGCGCAGCGCTTGCAGATCGCCAGCCTGGTCCGTCCGCATCAGATCAGAGCGGGTAGAGGGCGCCATAGCAGACGATCCCGGCAATGATCGCGATCAGTGCGTTGGAGGTCCGCCACTGGATGCCCAGACACAGGATGAGTGCGGCCGCGATCTGCCACCAGTGACCGCCGAAACCGCCGAGCACCACCGAATATCCGGTCAGCACGATCATGACGCTGCCGGGGAAGATCAAGCCCACTGCCGCGATCACCCGGCCTCGGGCCACCGCGTCGGTAGCCAACATCGCGCCGAAACGAATCGCGAAGGTGGTGACGCTGGCCACCAGAACCGTCGGCACCCATTCATGCCAGGACATTGACCTGCCTCCTCCGGTCACGGATCAGCACGCCCGCGGCCGCGACGCAGATCGCGACGGTGAGTGCGACGATCAGGAACTGCGCACGCACGACAAGGCCCGCCAATACCCCGATGGTCCCCGCCGCCGCGGCGATAAGCAGCTGCCCGTTGCCCAACACACCCAGATTCTGCCGGAAGAACGCCACGCCCAGCACGCAGAACAAGACCGCCATCGCCGCGTCGAAACCGTGGAACGCCGCAGGTACGAAGCCGCCGAAGAGCCCACCGAGGAGGGCCCCGGTGACCCAATAGGAGTGCCCGAGAGCCTGCACCAGCAGCAGCTCGCGCCGAGACTCAGGTCGGAAACCGCTGTTCAGGACGGCATACGCCTCGTCGGTCAAGGTGAACGAGCCGTAGGCACGGCCCAGACCACGAAGCCGGAGATGGCGCGGGTAGGACAGTGGGTAGAAGATGTGCCTGGCATTGACCAGCAGGGTCGCCACGAAGACACTCAGCAGGCCGGCCTGATGGATGATCAGCCCGACCAGCAGGAACTCCATGGAGCCGGCGAAGATCGCGAGCGCCGAGATGGGTGCGACATACCATGGAAAACCGGCCTTGACGAAGAGCACACCCAGGGCAATGCCGATGGGCCGGTAGCCCATCGCCATGGGCAGGCTGACCAGAAAACACCGACGGAACATGCCGGTCGCAGTTGAACTCATGAGCGCAGGGCGGAGAACTTGGCGGTCAGCGTCCGGACCTGCTCGGAGTCGCCGTAGAGACCGACCGCCAGGAGGTTGGCGGCGTCCGGCAACGCCGCCTTGCACTGCGCCAACTGCTTCTCCGCCGAGTCGGCCAAGGCACTCTCACAGAAGAAGTTCACCCTCAGGTTCGGGTCCTCGGTCGCCCGGTCCAGTAGGCCCACCAGCTGGTTGCGTCGCCCGGTGAGGGTGATCACCGGGTGCTTGCTGATCGCTGCACGGCGCTCGTCGGCGAAGACATAGTCGAGGATCTCCCAGTCAGCGGGCTGACCGGCGGCGGTAAGTCCGTGAATGGTGTGCCCGGCCGCGTTGAACGCGACCGGCCACTCCAGCCCCTGGCGCAAGGCCACGACCAACCGTTTGCCGGTGTCCTCGTATCTCACGAGGTGATGTTCCGCTGAGCGGCACGGAGAGGTTCACTCTTGGACATGAGAGTCAGCACTTCGGTCAAGACCTCCTGGATCGTTGCGTATTCACGCTGGCTGAAAAGTAGCTTGTCGCCGCTGTCGATGTGCAGTTGACGGTTCCAGATGGCGCGCTGCCAGTCGTGATCATGCTGGACGAGGTGGTGGTAGTCGTGTGCCGGCAGATCGCCCACGAGCACACCCCAGCGCACCGATTGCTGCACTACCGTTCCAGCCCCCCAGCGCGACCACGCTTTGCCGCGGGCCGGCCAGGGCAGACCAGCTTTAGGCAGCGGCACGATTGAGGCCCGACCCCAGGTTCTGGACTGATACTCTTCCCGGCCCGAGGGCGATTCCGCCGTCTTCAGCCAAGCGTGCTCGCTGGCGAACTGCAGGAGCGCGCTGATGTGGTAGAGCGGTCCGTGTGGCAGCGCGATCAACGTGACCGCCCGCGCCGGGCCCATCTTCTTGGCGGCCACCGCCAGCGCGATCACCGTCACGGCCGCGAGGGCCTTGCGCACGGGATCGGCGTCGACAAAGTTCGTCTTCAGGCGCGCGCGGAGGAAGATCGCGTGGAAGCGCGGGGAGAATGGGGTGCGGAGCAGTCGGGCCCACAGCTCCTCGAAGGGCTGGCCGGGCTCGAAGCCCAGATCAACCAGAAACGCCGCATCTGGATCGTTGATCGTAGTAAAAATCTTCCGGCTGTGGTGGGTCAGATGATCGCTCTCGTAGTCCTCGAACCGTT
>JBOFLH010000584.1:0-4272 GCA_051657765.1 Nocardioides sp.
ACTACATCCGCAAGCTCTCCCCGGAGGCGTACCACGTCATCGAGGCGTACGAACTCGACGGGCGCATCGAGCGGATGGACCGCGCCGGCATCCTCTACGCCGTCCTCGCCGATTTCGCCGACCTCGACCTGCGGCCGAGTGTGGTCTCGAACGAGGCGATGGGCTACATCTTCGAGGAGTTGCTGCGGAAGTTCTCCGAGATGAGCAACGAGACCGCGGGTGAGCATTACACCCCGCGTGAGGTGATCCGGCTGATCGTCGACCTGCTGGTCAGCGGGCACACCGCCGTTGAGCTGCAGGAGAATCCGGTCCCGGTGCGCACCGTCTACGACCCGGCGGCCGGTACCGGCGGCATGCTGATGACCGCGATGAGCCGCATCAAAGAACTGAACGACAATGCGAAAGTCCGGGTCGCCGGGCAGGAACTGAACCCCGAGACGTGGGCCATCGCGCAATCCGACCTGATGATGCAGGACATCGACCCCGGCCGGATGCGGGGCGGCAACACCCTGACCGAGGACGCGTTCCCCGCCGAGAAGTTCGACTACATCCTGGCGAACCCGCCCTACGGCGTGGACTGGAAGGCGTACGCGGCCGCGATCAAGGACGAGCACACCCGGCTCGGGCACGCCGGGCGGTTCGGCGCCGGGCTGCCGCGGGTCTCGGACGGGTCGTTCCTGTTCCTGCAGCACATGCTCAGCCACATGAAGCCCACCGGTTCGCGGGTGGGCATCGTGCTCTCCGGGTCGCCGCTGTTCTCCGGGCAGGCGGGCTCGGGGGAGTCGGAGATCCGGCGCTGGATTCTGGAGAACGACTGGTTGGAGGGCATTGTCGCGCTGCCCGACCAGATGTTCTACAACACCGGCATCTCCACCTACGTGTGGATTCTGACCAACGACAAGGCTCCGGATGATGCCGGGCTGGTGCGCCTGGTCGATGCCCGCGACCTCGGCACCAAGATGCGAAAGTCACTGGGGGACAAGCGTAAGGAGCTGACCCAGGGCGCCATCGACGAGGTGGTGCGGCTCTATCTCGGGGCGCTTGGGGAGTCCGCCGCCGATGCCCGAGTCAAGGTGCTACCTCGGGAGGCGTTCGGGTTCGCGCGGATCACCGTCGAGCGGCCAATGCGCCGCCGCTGGGAGGTGACTTCGGATGTCGTGGCGCAGGATCGGTATGCCGGGCTCGCCGAGTTGGTGGGGCAGCGATTCGCGACCGCCGAAGCGCTGCTCGCGGCGGCGTCGGGGCTTGCGGAGGCGCCGGGGTTGACCACGCCGCAACAGAAGAAGGCGTTCGCCAAGGCGTGTGCGGTGGCCGACCCGGAGGCGCCGATCATCGTGGGTCGTGGTGGGCAGACGGAGCCCGACCCCGACCTTCGGGATGCCGAGAA
This sequence comes from Nocardioides sp., assembly GCA_051657765.1. Classification (GTDB taxonomy): domain Bacteria; phylum Actinomycetota; class Actinomycetes; order Propionibacteriales; family Nocardioidaceae; genus Nocardioides. The sequence goes on from JBOFLH010000584.1 coordinate 1,388, forward strand.
CGTGCCACTCCCGCCGGGCTGGTTCGACCTCGACGAGAATGCTCGCGCCAAGACCATCGAGGATGCTGCCGAGCACCACCTCAAGACCGAGATCCGTCCCTATGTTGCTGACGCCTGGATCGATCACCTCAAGACCAAGGTCGGCGTCGAGATCCCGTTCACCCGCCAGTTCTATGTCTACACGCCACCCCGCCCCGTCGACGAGATCGCCGCCGAGATCAAAGACCTCGAGACCCAAATCCAAACCTGGATGAAGGACCTGGGCTTGTGATCAGACGTGCCCCTCTCCGCCGGATCGCCACAATGAGCTATGGCGACGCGCTCGCAAGCGAGGTCCGTACCGACGGGAATGTCGCTGTGATGAGCAGCGGCGGCGCCACCGGCCGCCATGATCGAGCGAACACCCGGGCTCCAGCGATAGTTGTGGGCCGGAAGGGCAGCCACGGGTCCTTGTGGTGGTCTGACTCGCCCGTCTTCGTCATCGACACCGCGTATTCGATCGATTCGTCGAACACCCGCTCCAACCTCAGATGGCTGTACTACGCGCTCTGTACTCTCGGCCTCGATTCGCTCAGCAACGACGTTGGGGTGCCCGGTCTCAGCCGGGAGGCTGCCTACGGAGAACTCGTCCCAATCGTGGACCGGGAGGAACAGCGGCGGATCGCGGACTTCCTCGACGACCGCATCACCCGCATCGACCAGATTATCACCGCCCGTCGACATCAGACGAATTTGCTGTGGGAAGTCCTGAGTAGTGGAATCACAAGGATTATTGACCGAACCGAGGGAGCGCAGTGCTCACTTTGGTTGATGACCGAGCAGATCACCGACGGAGCCCACGTGTCTCCCGAAACGGCCGGAGGCACCTACGATTTCGTCTCCACCCGAGACCTGAATGCCACCGGGACTATCGACTTCAGCGGGTCACTGAAGACAAGCCCAGCCAGCTATGCGACGCTTGTTAGGCAAGGCTGCAGGCCAGTTCCCGGCGACGTCCTTTTCAGCAAGGACGGAACCGTGGGAAGAACGGCCCGAGTCACCAGTAGTCGAGATTTTGTAGTGGCATCCTCACTTATAATCGTGCGGCCTAGGCCGGAGCGACTGGACTTCAATTACCTCCACTACCTCTTCAAGCACGCCAAGTTGGTTCACCAAGTCGAGAGCTTTGTGAAGGGCGCCGGGCTGCCTAGAATCTCTATTGCGAACTTGCGACGCGTTGTGGGGGTCTTTCCGTCTTTGAGTATCCAAAAGGCGATCGCAGATTGCCTCGACCGCGAATCTGCCAACACCAACAGTGTCGCTGGCGCACTTGACGCCAGCGTGGCACGACTAGCGGAGTACAAGCAATCGTTGATTACCGCTGCTGTGACGGGCGAACTTGACGTGACCACTGCAGGAAGTGGGATTCCGACGTGAGCGACATAGCGAGGGGCGCATGAGCATCACGCACGAAGCCGCGTTCGAGGCGAACATTGAAGCCCACCTGCTCGGCCACGGCTGGAGTTCCGTGGGACCGACCGGGTACGACCGAAAGGCCGGGCTGTTTCCCGACGAGGTCATCGCCTTCGTTCAAGCGTCCCAGCCGAAGGCGTGGGCGCAACTCGTCACCCGGCACGGCGGTGAAGAAGCCGCACGAGCGAAGTTCCTCACCGTCGTCACCGATGCGCTCGACCGGCGGGGCGTCATCAGCGTGCTGCGCTCCCCGGTCAAGGACACCGGCGTCACGGTACGACTCTGCTACTTCCAGCCCGCTTCCACGCTGAACGAGGAGCAGACGCAACGCTACGCCGCGAACCGCCTCGGCGTGGTGCGCCAACTGCATCACTCCGAATCCCGCCCGCTGGACTCGCTCGACCTGACCCTGCTGGTCAACGGCATCCCGGTGGCCACTGCCGAACTGAAGAACCCGCTCACCGGGCAAGGCGTCGAACAGGCGATGGCGCAGTACCGCGGCGACCGCAACCCCCACGACGTGATCTTCGCCAGGCGAGCGCTGGTGCATTTCGCGCTCGACCCGCATCGGGTGGCGATGACGACCCGGCTCGCCGGGCAGGACACCGTCTTCCTCCCGTTCGACCAGGGCAGCAACGGCCCCGGTCGGCCCGGCACGGCTGGCAACCCCACGGCCGCAGGCAACCCCTCTACGTCCGCCTACTCCGACACGGCCGGCAATCCCACCGCATCCGCCAGCCGCACCGCATCCGCCCAGCCATCGGGGCCGATAGGCGCCACCGCATCCGGCTATCAGACCGCTTATCTCTGGGAGCAGGTGTGGCAGCGCGACGCCTGGCTCGACCTGCTCGGGTCGTTCGTGCACATCGAGAACGACCGAACACTGTTCCCGCGCTACCACCAGTGGCACGCGGTGCGCTCCATCATCGACGCCACCTACCGCGACGGTGCCGGGGTCGACCGGCTCATCCAGCACTCGGCCGGGTCGGGCAAGTCGAACACCATCGCCTGGGCCGCGCACGCACTTTCCCGCCTGCACGGCCCCGATGACGTGCCGGTCTTCGACAAGGTCGTCGTCATCACCGACCGCACCGTGCTCGACCGGCAGTTGCAAGACACCGTCGCCGGGCTGGAGCACACCCCGGGCACCATCGTGCGCATCGACGAGAACTCCCAACAACTCAAGACGGCGCTCGAAGGCAATGCCGCACGGGTCATCATCACCACGCTGCAGAAGTTCCCGGTCGTCGCCGAACTCGCGAACGCCGAACACGCCGCGCAGGACGGAGCAGCCAGGGGCGTCGTCGGGCGCCGGTTCGCAATCATCGTCGACGAGGCCCACTCCTCCACCAGCGGCGACTCGGTCACGAAACTGAAGCAGGTGCTCACCGGCGAGCAAGCCCTCGCCGAAGACGCACTCGCCGCAGCCGACG
>JBOFLH010000585.1:0-3121 GCA_051657765.1 Nocardioides sp.
TGCGAGATCGAGCAACTGTCCGTGGTCGATCGAGGTAGCCTGCGTCGGTTTCCCGACATACACCCCGGGGCCGGCGATCATCCGGCGCACCCTGGCCACCACCCCGTCGACCGACGCGTCCAGGTCGCCGACCAGCACCCCGACGACACATCGGCTCGCCGGGTCAGTCAGCGCCACCTGAATGGCGGCATCCGAGAGCTCCGCCATGATCCTGGTCGTGTCGGCGTCGGGTGCCAGCGTCCGACCTAGAAAGTCCTGCACGTCGTCTTCGATGCTCGACCACGACTCGTGCTCGATATACGAGGGCGGCGTGAAGGACGCCCCGATGAAGTTGGCATAGGACAGCCGCAGGCCGTCCGGCACCAGGTCGGACACGGTTGCCGCAGACAGGCCAATCACCTCCCCTGTGGCACTCCGAACGGTTAGCTCCCCGTCCGACGAACGCAACACCTGGGTGTCGAATCGCCTGTGCGGATCACCATCGGCTTCCCAGGTGAGGTGCAGCACTCCGGGCAGGAAGGGCTGTTCGACACCACGTAGCGCGTGCCGCACGGCATCCTCGGAGAGGGCGTCGGGGGACCATGGACCACGTTGGGTCTCAGCTCCAGGTGTCCGAACCGTCCCTTCGAGGACGGCCCGGACGAACGCCTCGACGGGCTGGCCCGGATAGCGAGCCAGGTACCGCGCCACCATCCGGTCTCGGGTCGGTTGTTGGAGATCCCGTGCGACGGCGTACGCCGGCCAGGACAGCACCGGTTCGAGACCGACACTCGAGTCGGCTATCAAGCCTGACACGCTCACGCCGTGCAGCACCGCGCCGTCAAGTTGGGCGTGCGTGAGGATCGCGCCCTTCAGATCGGCGCCCGAGAAGTCGACGTCAACAAGCTTCGCGCCGGAGAAGTTGGCCCCGTGGGCGACAACGAAGCGCAGGATCGCCCCCGACAGGTCTCGGTCAGACAAGTCGACCGAGCCCACGGCGACCGCGGTGAGGTTGATACCTCGCAGATTGCTCGCGACAGCCAACGTCCGACCGGCGAGCAAGGCGTAGGAGAAATCCACGCTTTCCAGGCTCGCGTCGGTGAAGTCCGGTGGAGCGACCACCGGCCCCGGCAGGTCGTTCCACCAGATGTCGGTCTGGGTGACACCCAGGATGTCAACGTAGCTGAGGTCGGCACCGTCGAGTGTGGCGCGCGCGAATATCGCGTCTCCGAGCGATGCGCCAGACAGCTGCGCGTTGGTGAGCACCGCCTCGGTGAGATTGGCCCCGGTAAGGGTGGCGCCTAGGAGATCGGCGTGGTCCAGGTCGGCACCGACAAGATTGGCGCCGGCGAGCTTGGCGCCCCGGGCGTGCACTTCATAGAGCGGTGCGCCGGCCAGGTTGCGACCGGTCAAGTCACCGGCCAACGACACGTGCAGCCCGGGACGATGCCCTCGCAACTGTTTGAGCAGCCAGGCGGTTGGGCTCGTCCCATCGGGAGTGAGTTCAGCGTGCTCGGCTAGGGCATCCTCCGCCAAGGTCACCAGGTCGGGGCCGATGTCGAGGGACCCGCCGACCCCGTCGGCCGGAAGTAGGTCCAGAGCCGAGGCGACCACTTGTGCGGGCTTGGTCGCGGCTGAGAAGTCCAGATCGGCCGCATCGATGCCCTGCTCGGCAGCCGCTCGACGGGCCAGGTCGAGCAGGACCGACATCTCGACGCCCGGACGGCGCCACACCCGATCCAAAGCACCGCGACGGATGCCGTCGGCCGACTCCACGCGCATCGTCGCTAATGCCACCGTCGATCCGCCGACGCTCAGTCCCACCGCGATCGGCGCACCGTTGACGGCGGCCTCAATCGCCGCCACATCCGCGCCAGGCAGTGAGACCTTGGCGAGGAAGTCGCCCAGCCCAGGTAAGAGGGTGACATCCCAATGTTCGGTATGCGGTTCCCGGCCGTCACCCACCGACTCGGCCATACCTCCGGAGTAATCCGGCCCGAGGTCGTCGTCGGTCTCCGCCGGGTCCGCTAGCGTGTTGTTCGGTACCTCGAAGTGGCAGACAGCGCGTTGCTGTTCGGTGAGCTGCACTCCATTCAGATCGGCCCGATACAGCATCACCCCGTTCATGACGGTGTCGTCGAATCGGGCGTTCCGGAGGTTGGCTTGCCGGAAGTCGACGTTGGTGAGATCGGCTCCGCTGAAGTCTGCTTCCTCTAGGTTCGCATAACTCAGGTCCGAACCCGCCAGGATCGTGCTCAAGAACTGTCCATTGCTCAGGTCGGTGCCGTGCAGCAACGAATCCGATAGGTCGACACCGCTCGCGATCAGACCCGGCAACGTCAGCCCTTGCAGGTTGAGTCGGGAGAAATCCCGGTCATCACCCTTCGAGGTGAACACCACCCGGAGCTGACTCCCGTGTGCCCCGACGGACTGATAGACCTCGTTGGTCGCCAGACGCAGCACGGACCGGTTCCAGGTCTTGGCCCAAGGCAATACCGCACTCCGCCGCCACATACGAGCCAACCCGGGCGTGACTTCAAGATCGTAGACTCCGTCAGGCGCCAAAGTCACAGAGCGTTGCAATTCTTCGAGCACCGACTCAACCGAATGCTGGTCAAATCTCCCGAAGCCAATCGAAAAGTCGCTATTCAGGAATAAGCCGCGAGCCAGAATTCCGATGACTGGCGCCGCTAACACCAAGAGCGGGTTATAACCCTCGACCATCGCCATGATCGTCGCCATGGAGGCCAGGGATACACCGATCTTTTCGATGGTGGTGGTGGTGTAACTGACCAGCCCATTCGGCCCGAGGAGTGCCCACAAAGTTGCACACACACCAAGCGCGAAATTGATCAGATCTGGGTCCACCTTCGGGCCGAGACTATCCCAAAGACCGTAGACGACAGGAGCAAACAACGTCGCGAACCAGACTTGCTGTTCCAGTTTGTATTCTAAGCGATCCAGCGCCCCTAGCACTATTGGCGACACATCCAGAATTTGGAAACTAATCGGTGGCGGACTAAAGACACTTGCCCGTGTGGGAACTATCACCATGAACAAAACACGGCCTCGCAACATATGTTGCAACGCAATAGATCTCAATACGCCTGTCAGATTCGGATTGCGGCCGATTGAGACCAGG
>JBOFLH010000586.1:0-3327 GCA_051657765.1 Nocardioides sp.
ACCCTGGCGATCGCCGAGGGTCAGGTCCGACGGGATCGAGAGCTGACCGAGGCGCCGACCAGGATGGCCGTGGTCGCCATGGGCCGGTACGGCGGCTTCGAGTTGTCCTACGGCAGTGACGCCGATGTGCTGTTCGTACACGATCCGGCGCCCGGCGCGGACCCGCAAGCCGCCGCTTCCTATGCGCATGCGGTAGCGAACGAGATCCGGCGTCTGCTGGCGCTGCCGGCCAGCGACCCGGCGCTTGAGGTAGATGCCGGCCTCCGGCCGGAGGGCAAGCAAGGGCCGCTGGTTCGGTCCCTCGCGTCGTACGCCGCCTACTACGCAAAGTGGTCGAACCTATGGGAGGCCCAGGCGTTGCTGCGCGCCGACCCGGTAGTCGGAGATATCGCGCTGCGGCAGCGGTTCGGTGAACTCATCGATCCGCTGCGCTATCCGGCCGGCGGCCTCAACCAGAGCCAGGTCGCGGAGATCCGTCGCATCAAGGCCAGGGTCGACGAGGAACGACTACCTCGCGATGCCGACCGGCTGACCCACCTCAAGCTGGGCCGCGGGGGGCTTGCCGACGTCGAGTGGACCGCGCAGTTGCTGCAAATGCGGCATGCCGGGGCGATCCCCAGCCTGCGCACGCCACGAACCATCGAGACGCTCACCGCCGCGGTCGCCGCCGGTCTGGTGCCGGCCCGCGATGCCGATTCGCTCAGCGACGCCTGGCGGCTGGCCAGCAAGTTGCGCAACGCCGTTACCTTGGTGCGTGGTCGGCCGTCGGATCAGCTGCCCACCGACCCTCGAGAGCGTGCCTGTGTGGCAGGTTTGCTCAACTATCCGCAAGGCGCGTCCGAGCAGATGCTGAACGACTATCTCCGCACTGCCCGCCGAGCCCACCAGGTCGTCGAGCGGTTGTTCTGGGACTAGCCGGTCGCCGACGGCCGTCAACTGGTCATCGGATATCGTTCACGGCAGGGTCGGAATGACGCCCCTCGCGCGATGACAACTGTTCCCCGACTGGCGCAATCCGGTGAGGATACCGTCATGGAAGTGTCGACAGCGTTCGGCCCGGTCTCCGGCACGCTTCGACTTGCTCGCGCCATCATCCTCGGCTGCGTGATGATGCTGCTAGGTGTATTGGGCCATGTCTCGGCACATGGATTGCTGCCCGGGGCCGGCACGCTGTCGGCACTGTGGGCGGCCAACGTCGTGGTAGCGACCGCATTGCTGGGTCGGCCGGTGCCAATCCGCTACGTCGTGTTGTTGGTTGCCGGCGGACAAACAGCGGTGCACCTGACGTTGACGCTCACCGCGGGCCATCTCGGCGACGCGACTGCCGGCGACGTGGCTCCCGCCTCGGTGGTGTCGGGCCTCGATGGCGGCCTCGCCGTGACCATCGGGTGGCCGCAGCTGCTCGCCGAACTGTCGGCGCACGCGCCGATGATGGTGGCCCACCTGCTGGCCGGCTGCGGAGTCGGCATGTGGCTGGGGGTCGGCGAGCGCGCCTTGTGGGGGTTGATCGCCGCCGCGCACACCCGAATTCTTCGACCGGTGATCGCGCTGCTGGCCGCTCTCGCCGCGGTACGGGTCCTCGCGGTCGGCGTCCTGGTTCCCATGCCGGACCAGCCCAAGCTGCCGCGACCCCGGTATGCCGTGCTCGCGCGCTCCGTGGTGCGCCGCGGACCACCCGTTCTCCCTGCCGCCTGACGCCGGCTGCCCGACTTCGGGGCACGCCGGATCCGCTCGGTGGCCTTCTAAGTCCCTGGTACGCCCGCGGCGCTGTGTCGCGCCTGCGATTCGTGCCCACATCCGTCCGTGCGCTTGTTGCTTCGCGGACCACGCAAGGAGAACTCAGATCATGACTGACGTGTATACCCCGGCGCCGAGTGCGCCATCTGGCAAGTCCGCCAAGCCTGCCTCGGAGTCCGCGAAAGGCTGGTTCCGAGCCGCCTGGCGTTGGCACTTCTATGCCAGCTTTCTGGTGATCCCGGTGCTGTTGCTGCTGGCGGTGACCGGTCTCATCTACCTGCTCCGCTTCCAGTTGGAGCCGCTGCTGCACGCTGACGTACTCAAGGTCGAACGAGTCGGCGAGCGAATGCAGCCATACGACCAGCAGCAAGCGGCAGTTCGCGAGGCCTACCCGGAGGCCACCATCATCTCGATGACCGAGCCGCTCAAGGCTGACGACGCGACCCGGTTCTCCATCGCCGATCCGGCCTCTGGCGATGCCGCGACCGACGTCTATGTCGATCCGTTCAGCGGCAAGATCCTGGGATCACTTAATCCCGACACTACCCTGTCCGGCTACGCAGTGCGGCTGCACGGCGAGCTCATGGCCGGCAAACCCGGTGACGCACTGATCGAGCTGGGTGCGTGCTGGGGCATCGTGATGGCGATCACCGGCTACTACATGTTCTTCCGTGGTTGGCGCGCCCGCAAGCGGCGTCTGGCCTCGGGTGCGCCGGGTGCGAAGCTGCGCTCACGCCATGCGATGGCCGGGGCGGTGACCGGAGCGGCGCTGCTCATGTTGCTGGTATCCGGGCTGCCGTGGACCGGCTTCTGGGGCGAGAGGGTGCAGACTCTCGCAACCGACCGCAACAGTTCTCTGTGGAGCCTTGACCCAGGCGCGGAGTCGGACTCTGCGTCGACGTTGGACAAGTCGCTCCCGCACAGCCATGCACAAGAAGTGCCGTGGGGCGCCGGCAAGTCCGAGGTGCCCCAGTCCGAAGGCGTCGAATCCGCGGCCGGACGCAAGGTGGCCAATCTCGATACCGCTGTGCTGGTCGCAGCTCGGGAAGGTCTGCGCCATCCGATGACGGTCGCGCTGCCGGCCGACGACAGGGGCGTGTTCTCGGTGCTGGGCTACGCGTTCAACGACCCCTCCCGGGAGGGAACCGTCCACGTCGATCAGTACGGCGGTCAGGTCGTCGCATCCTACGGCTTCGAAGATTACCCGGTGCTCGCCAAGGTGGTGTCGCAGGGCATCGGCCTGCACGAGGGACGCAGCCTTGGGTTGGTGTCCTTCTGGGCGGCAATCCTAATGTGCGCGACGGTGATCTTCTCGTGCATTACCGGGCCGATGATGTGGTGGCGCCGGCGCCCGAAGAAGGGTGGTTCCATCGGGGCTCCCCGCGGCCGGATGCCGATCAAGAGTTCGCCGATGCTCATCGTCGCCTTGGTGGCGCTCGGCATCTTCTTGCCGTTCTTCGGACTGTCGCTGGTCGCGCTGCTACTGATCGACCAGCTGATCCTGCGACGGATCGGCCGGCTCGCCGGCTGGTTCGACGCTGCTTAGCACGTCGCCAGCGTCTGATGGCCGGGCCCCGGTGCGAGCGCCGA
>JBOFLH010000587.1:0-15494 GCA_051657765.1 Nocardioides sp.
CCGCCGGGTTAGTCCACCGCCGTTGGACCACCGGGCCGGAGCCGATCCAGTGCACGCCGTCGAGGGCCCCCGATTCGGCGCGCAGTCGCGCCTCGGGGTAGTCGACATCCGCGGCGGACGTGCCGTGCAGGCCGGCGACCGCGACCTCGCCGTCATCATCATGCAGTGTCGCGATCACCCTGGCCAGCGTCATCACCGCGTCGGGCACCACGCCGCCCCACATGCCCGAGTGCACCCCATGGGTGAGGGTGCGTACCTCGACATCAGCGGTGACCAACCCGCGAAGGCTGGTGGTCAGGGCGGGCACGCCGATGTCCCAGTTGGTCGAATCCGCGATCACCATCACATCGGAGCGCAGCAGGTCGCGGTGGGCCGCCAAGAAGGCCGGCAGCGTCGGGCTGCCGATCTCCTCCTCGCCCTCGCTGAAGACCACCAGGCCTACCGGCACATCGTCGCCCAGCACCCGGACGGCGGCCAGGTGCGCGGCGATGCCGGCCTTGTCGTCGGCCGCGCCGCGGCCGTAGAGCCGCTCGCCCCGCTCGGTGGGCTCGAACGGCGGCGAGTCCCAACCGTCGGCAGCCACCGGCTGCACGTCATGGTGGGCATAGAGCAGCACAGTCGGCGCACCCGCCGGGCCGGGTTTCCGGGCCACCAGCGCCGGAGCGCCGCCATCGGCGGACAGGATCCGGCAGTCGAAACCCTCGTCCGCGAACAAGGCCGACACCGCCTCAGCACTCTGCTGAAGCACCGGCGCCTTGGCCGGGTCGGCGCTGATCGATTCGATCCTGATCAGCGCTTCCAGATCACGGCGTACGCCGGGCAGCACTTCACGCAGGCGCCCGCGCAGTTCGTCAGTGGGGATCATGGGTTGAATCTACGGCGTGCGCGACTTGAGGGCTCGTCCCGGTCAGGGACGCCAAGCATCGAGGACCACGAGCCTCAGGGATGCAATGGGAGGTAGGCGGTGAGGTCAGCACGCTCGCCGCTGGCCCTCAGCACCCCGGCTGCCTCGGCCTGCGACCAGGTCAGCTCGCCGACCGACAGCGCGATCCAGGTTTCCGCGGACAGCTCGATCACCGCCGGCGGCGTGCCGCGGGTGTGCCGGACCCCGGGAATCACCTGGACGGCGTAGTACGGCGGCACCCGCACCTCGACCGAGTTCCCGGGGGCCTGCGCGGAGAGCACCGCCAGGAAGTGTTTCACCAACAGCCGCAGGTCAGCCGGGTCCGCGTCGCCTGCGTCCGGGGCCGCCAGGCTGCCTAGGGCCGCCTCGACCGCGGCGGGGTCGGCGGGTCGCAGGCGAGCAGGCACCGAGCCATCGTAGGCACGGCCATTGTGGGCCCGTCATCGTAGGGGGCCATTCTGGCCGCCCAAGGCGACGGTCTCGCCGCCGCTTTCCGCGTGTCGGCGCCGTTGGCCGGCCGGATCGGCCCTTGACTTCGAGTACCGATCCAGCCAGGTGATCGGAGTGTGCCGGGCCAGGCAATGTCGGCTGCACTAGTGGGGTTGGGCGATCGAGTCCAGGATGCCCAACACCAGCCGCCAGGCGTGTTCAGCCGGATCGATCACCTCGAAGTGGTCGCCGGCAAAGGGAACCAGGGTGGCTGAGGCCCCCGCGTCCCTGGCAAGCGCGACATAACCGGCGGACTGATCGAACGGCACCGTCTGATCCCCGGTCCCGTGCACACACCAGATCGGCACGTCGAGCGGGATCTGCCGGGTCGGGTCGATCTCGTCGTAGGTCCCATCCGGGGGATGCCCGACGAAGCCGGCTACGGCATCGCTGCCGAGGCCGGCGCGGTAGGCGGCGCCCAGATCGAGCACACCCGATTGGGAAATCACCTGGGTCACCGTCACAGCGGCATCAGCCCACCGGGCGAAGCGAGCCCGCGCGGCAGCCCAGGCGGCAAGGTGGCCACCAGCCGAGTGGCCGACCGCGACCACTCGACTCAGGTCCAACTGCGGCACCGCAGCCAGCGCATCGATACCGGCGGCGACATCGTCGAGAGTCGCGGGCACACCGCCACCCCCCGAACCGCTCTCGCGGACTGGACCAACTCGGCGATACTCCAGGTTCCACGCCGTCCAGCCGTGCGCCACCAGGCTTTCGGCGAGCGGTCTGGCCAACGCCAGATCGTATCTGTCCTTCCAGAACCCGCCGTGGATGACGACCACGACACCTCGCGATCGGCCAACCGGGCGAGACAACTCCGCATACTGGGACGGGTCCGGGCCGTAGACGACTCTCTCCTTCGCCAGCATCGCGGCCTCCTTGATGGTGGTGTCGCACGGGCCAGCGCGGTGCCGATCCGCACCACCCGATTACGCGATAGCGATGTCGGTCTGGGCGAAGTCCGCACCCTTGAACAGCAGCGGCTCCCCTAGCGACCTGGCGAGCGCGTAGGAGAAGCAGTCGGCCAGATTGAGGGCCGCGCGATGGCGGCCTTTGCCAAATCTCTGCCAGGCCGCGAACGCGAGGTCCGCCTGCTCGGCGTCAACGGCGGAGACTTCCGCGCCGATACCGTCCAGCAACAGCCGAAGATCTCTGGTCGCGTCCGGACCCTGACGCGCTTCGAGCACGATGGAGGTCTCGACCATGCTGACGGCAGACAGATACACGCGCTCAGGAGTCGAGGCCATCGAATCGAGAAACCCCTCGGCCTCCGACTCACCCAGCACAACGGCCACCAAAGCCGAAGAGTCGACGACCATCAGGTCGGCAATCCCAGATCGTCGTAGCCCAGGATCTCCTCGATCGAGCGCGAATCCAGGTTCCGTCGAGCACGGCCCCGATGAATAATGGCCGCTAGATCCGACCCCGACTGAGGACGGCGCCGGGCACGCACTGCGGCCAAGCGTTCCTCGATGGCAATCCTGGCCGCGACGGTAATGGACTCACCGGTCTCACGGGCGAGTTCCCGTGCCAGTCGATCCGTCTCGGCATCCTTGATGTTCAAGCTCATGAAGGAAGAATATCAGGGGTATATCTTTCCATCTAGGAAGAACCGGTAGCACGGCTAGCTCAACGCACCAGGCAAGGTAGCCGTCCAGGCCTCACGGAGCTCGGCAACCCCGATCGCGAACTGGCCGTCGACGACCAGTTCATTACCTCCGGTGCGGCCGATCTCCCGGCACGGCACGCCGAGGCTCGCGGCCATGGCGGTGAAGCCGGCGGCTCGGTCAGGCGGGGTGGTAACGATGGCCCGTGCCGCAGACTCCGAAAACAGCTCGACGAACGGCTCCTGCAAGATGACCTCCACCCCGGTGCCATGCCGCAAACAGGACTCGGCCAGCCCTTGGGCCAGGCCGCCGTCAGATAAATCGTGAGCGCTGGTTAACATCCCCGAGCGCGCCGAGTCGATCAGCAGCCGAGCCAGGCACTTCTCGTCCACCAGGTTCACCTCGGGTGGCAGCCCGCCGAGGTGGTGGTGCACGACATGCGCCCACTGCGACCCGGCAAGTTCGTCGCGCGTCGTTCCCAGCAAGAACACCAACTCGTCCTCAGCCTCGAAACCCGACGGCGTGCGCTGGGTGACGTCATCGATAACGCCGAGCACCGCGACGAGCGGGGTCGGCAGGATCGCCGTCTCACCGGTCTGGTTGTAGAGGCTCACGTTGCCCCCGGTGACCGGAATGCCGAGTGCCAGACAGCCGTCCTTGAGCCCCCGGCACGCCTCCGCGAACTGCCACATCACATCGGGGTCTTCCGGAGATCCGAAATTGAGGCAATCCGAGATCGCCAGCGGGGTCGCCCCACCGGTCGCGACATTGCGATAGGACTCAGCGAGCGCAAGCTGCGCCCCGGCATACGGATCGAGCATCGCGAACCTAGCGTTGCAGTCGGTGGACACGGCAACGCCCAGATTGGATTGTTCGTCCACCCGGATCATGCCGCTGTCCTCGGGGTGGGCCAGCACCGTGTTGCCGCGAACATATCTGTCGTATTGCTCGGTGACCCAGGACTTGTCGCAAAGGTTCGGCGACGCCAGCAGGTGCAGCAGGGTCTTTCGCAGATCGTCGCCGGACTCCGGGCGGTCCAGCCCGGCCACGCCATTGGCTTGTAGGTCGTCCTGCCACTGGGGCCGCACATAGGGGCGCTCGTACACCGGGCCGTCGTGGGCAACCGTGCGTGGGTCCACGTCGACGATGGTCTCGCCGTGCCAATCGATAACCAGCCGACCGTTTCCGGTGACTCGACCGATCGCGGTCGCCTCGACGTCCCACTTACGGCAGATGTCGAAGAAGACCTCCGCATCCGCGGGGTCGACGACCGCCATCATCCGCTCCTGGCTCTCGCTCATCAAGATCTCCTCCGGACTCAATGTGGAGTCCCGCAGCAGCACCTTGTCGAGTTCGACATGCATCCCGCCGTCGCCGGCCGCGGCCAACTCGGAGGTGGCACACGAGATGCCGGCCGCTCCGAAGTCCTGGATGCCGGCGACCACACCCGCCGCGAACAGTTCCAGGGTGCATTCGATGAGCAGTTTCTCCATGAACGGATCGCCGACTTGCACGCTGGGTCGCTTAGCGGGGCCGTCCGCGTCGAACGTGACCGAGGCCAGAATCGAGGCACCGCCGATCCCGTCACCGCCCGTGCGAGCGCCGTACAGGATCACCAGGTTATCCACGCCGACTGCCTTCGCCAGGTGCAGATCCTCATGGCGGAGCACGCCGACACACAGCGCGTTGACCAGCGGGTTGCCGAGATAGGTCTCATCGAAGACGACCTCACCGCCGATGTTGGGCAGGCCCAGGCAGTTGCCGTAACCGCCGACGCCGGCCACGACCCCGGGCAGCACTCGATGAGTGTCGTCGGCGGCCAATGGGCCGAAGCGCAGCGAGTCCATCACCGCCACCGGTCGGGCGCCCATCGCCAGGATGTCTCGCACGATGCCGCCCACCCCGGTAGCCGCGCCTTGATAGGGCTCGACGTAGGAGGGATGGTTGTGGCTCTCGACCTTGAACGTGACGGCGTACCCCTGTCCGATGTCGACCACGCCGGCGTTCTCGCCGATACCAGCGAGCATCCGCCCGGGCTGGCCGTCGTTGACGATGATCTCGTCCGACTCCGGCACCTCGACCACCGTCTCGGCGAATTGCCTCAGGTGCACCTTCGACGACTTGTAGGAGCAATGCTCGCTCCACATCACCGAATACATCGCCAACTCGGCGCCGGTCGGACGGCGACCGAGTATCGAGCGGATCGCGGCGTACTCGTCGGTGGCGAGACCTAGCTCGGACCACGGTTGGTCGCGATCGGGGTCACCGGCGGCCCGGGTAACGGTATCGATCACCAGCGATCCTGGCGGAGTTGCCGCGTCGAGGTGGGCCGACGACGGAGACGGGAGTGAACTGATCGGCACGTCGGGGGTTTCGGGCACCCCCTCAATCTAGTATGTTCGACCGCTCAGTCAGCGGCGGCCCAGACTACGGTAGGTCCAGCCGGCGTCACGCCATCGCGTCGGGTCCAACACATTGCGCGCATCGATCACATGTTTGGCCCTTACCTTCTCCCCGATCGACTCAGGATCCATGGCCACGAACTCCGCCCATTCGGTCAGCAACAAGATCACGTCGGCGCCGTCCACCGCTTCGTTCAGCGAGGCGGCATAGCCCAGCTGCGGCGACCGGAGTTGCGCGGTCTTCATCGCCGCGGGGTCGTACACCATCACCTCGCCCCCGCGGAGATGCAGCTGATCAGCCACGTCGAGCGCGGGCGAATCACGGACATCGTCGCTGTTGGGCTTGAAGGCCGCGCCCAACACCGCGATCTTGCGTTCGGTGAGCCGACCACCGAGCACTCCGTGCACCAGGTCGATCGTTCGGGCCCGACGCCGCACATTGATCTCGTCGACGTGACCTAGGAATGCCAAGGTCTTGCCCAGACCCAGTTCGTTGCCACGAGCCTGGAAGGCACGGATGTCCTTGGGTAAGCACCCGCCGCCGAACCCTAGACCCGCGCTCAGGAACCGGCGGCCGATCCGGGCATCGAGGCCGATGGCATCGGCCAGGTTCACCACGTCCGCGCCAGTCGCTTCGCACACCTCAGCCATGGCGTTGATAAACGAGATCTTGGTGGCGAGAAACGAGTTGGCGGCAACTTTGACTAGCTCCGCGGTCTCCAGGTCCACCACCATCAGTGGCGTGCCCTGGGCGACGGCAGCCGCATAGACCTCACGGAGGACGGGTTCGGCCCAATTGACCGGGGTTTCACCCGATGCGGTACCTATCACGATCCGGTCCGGGCGCAACGTGTCGGCGACCGCGAAGCCCTCCCGCAGGAATTCCGGATTCCACACCAGTTCGACCTCGGTGCCGGGCGGGGCCAACTCAAACACACGCCTGCGCAGTTGCCGAGCGCTTCCCACCGGCACCGTGGACTTTCCGACCACCACGGCCCCCGAGCGCAGCAGCGGCGCCAAGGACTCCACGACGGTGGTGACATAGCTCATGTCGGCGGCGTTCTGGCCCTCGCGTTGCGGGGTGCCCACGCACACGAAGTGCACGTCGGCGAACGCGGCGGCTTCCGCGAGATCGGTGGTGAACCGGAGCCGCCCGGTCTCCACGTGCTTGCGCAGCAGTGGTTGCAAGTCGGGTTCGTAGAACGAGATCTCGCCGCGATTCATGAGGTCGACCTTGCTGACGTCGGTGTCGACGCCGATCACCTCGAAGCCAAGCTCGGCCATACACGCCGCATGGGTAGCGCCCAGGTAGCCAGTGCCCAGCACACTCATTTTCATCGGTGGATCTCCTCTACGGCTAAGGCGTCCAGCCTTCGACGGGCTTAGTCGGGCAGCGCAAGCAAACCGATTCTGGCAAACCGGTTTCTGGCAGGCCGACTCTGGTTGTGTCGGGGAGTCGGCTACTGCCTACCCCCCGTTTTCTCTGCGAACAACGGTGCCGTCATCGGGGCCAGCCATCTGCTGAAGGTGGCACTCAGATGCGAGTCATCGCGGTAGACTAACAGGTTACCGACAATGACCGGACACTCTTGCGAGGTGCACAACCACGACTCCGGATCGATGGTGGACACCCCGATCTTGGTGAGGGATTCGGCGACGACATCCTTGCGGCCATCGAATGGGTTGGTCTTCGGCACTGGCGTGTTGCACGCACCCACGTCGTCGAGCCGGGTGGCCAGACACTCGGGCACGTCGCCGGCCGGCGAAGGCGTGTCGAGCAGGTACACCACCGGGATATCCGCACTCCTGAGGTAGGCCATCGTCCGGCTGGTGCCTTCGGCCCACTCCAGGTTGCCGATATCACCCGGCACCGCATCACTCTGTGAGACGACGACCAGATCCGGCGCCAGCCTCTTGATGCGCTGGAACGTCCACTCCCGCCATTGCATGCACTCGTCGAACTCGCGCTTGAGCGCGGCGTTGTAGACCTCGACGTCGGCCACCGAACACGCGGCCTTGGTCCAGCTGACGACCTGCCAGCCGCTGGCAGTTCCTTGCCGATCCAGCGCCGGCAGCCATTGCTGGGCGTGCGAATCCCCGAACAACACCATGGTCTTAGCGCCCTCCGGGTCGCCGTAGACGCAGGCACCCTGGGCGACCTTCAAGAAGTCCAGGTGACAGCCGTCACTGGTCGATTCGGGTTGATCATCGGCGGCGTTGGCGACCGACGGCTTCAAGTTGCGTGGCGCATCGGTGATCTCGAGACCGTTGATCAGCGCCTGTTGCACTTTGGCGGTGTCGGGCTTGTTCAACGAGATCGTACCTGCCAAAGCACCGGTGCCCACGAAGGCTGGTAGCGACGCGACTACCGCTATCGAGACCGCGGCCGCAGCACCCGACCACACCAGGCCCATGCCGACCCAGGTGGGCGACCGAAGCCGACTTCGCAACGACGGATTCTCGATCAGGTAACGAGTAAGTACCGCAAACCACAGCGCCAGGAGGGAGATCTCCAGCAGGTAGATCGGACCGAGTTCGCGACCGACCGCCAGTGGGATCAACACGACCATCGGCCAGTGCCATAGGTACCATCCATAGGAGACCCGGCCGATTCCTTGCATGACGCGAAGCCCCAGGAAACGCTCGGCGCTGCTCGGGCGCGCCCCACAGCCGGCGGCAATGACCGCGCAGGCACCGAGCACCGGCAACAACGCGGCCGTGCCCGGGAATGCGGTGTCGTCGTTGTAGACGACGGCCGAGACGAGGATCGCGGCGAGTCCGGCCCACGAAAGCAACCGAGAGACCATCCGGGGCAGACCAGCCAACCGCTGAGCGACCATCGCCAGCAATGCACCGAGGGCAAGCTCCCAAGCCCGCGTGTGAATGCCGAAGTACGCGTACGTCGGGTTCGACACGGTGTGCTCGACAGAGAGATAGAGCGACAACCCGGTCAACACGACCAGCGTGCCGGCAATAAGCCGCACTCGATGTCGGCCGCCGATCCAGGCACACAGTGCGATCAGCAACGGCCACACCACATAAAACTGTTCTTCGACCGCCAAGGACCACATGTGCTGCAGCGGAGACACCGGACCATTCGCGTTCTGGTAGTCCACCCCCTCGGCAGCAAGATGGAAGTTGATGCCGTAGACCAGCGTCCACAGTGCGTCGGTGGTGACACTGCGAACATGGAACACCGAGTCCCAAATCCGAGCGGCAATCACCGTCGCGACAACCACGACGAGTGCCGGCGGCAACAGTCGACGGATCCTGCCGACGTAGAACGACACCAACGAAACCCTCCCGTCGCGGGCGAGATTGCGCAGTAGCTGTCCGGTGATCAGAAACCCGGAGATCACGAAGAACACATCCACCCCGACATAGCCGGCGGTGATCCCTGGAACTTCGGCGTGATAGAGGATCACCGCGATGATCGCGATTGCTCGCAGGCCCTGAATGTCGGGACGGAACCGTCGAGCACCCGGGGCCGCGCCCTGCTGAAGGTGGGTTCGGCTATGGGCTCCGTGGCCGGCGTGGCTGGTTGCGCCGAGCCTGGCCGGATCGGTGACCTGAGTCGAGAGTTGCTGGGCAGCCTGGTGCTGGATCGCTCGCAACCGAGTGACCTTGAGACGGACCCTGCGCAAGTAGATCTTCCGCAGATAGGCTTTCAAGCGAGCACTCGGTGGCCTCGGCTGCGGCCGGGTCCGGGCTTGCATCGGGACCTGCGGCGCACGCTTCGCCGCCTGGGAGACGGCGGCCTTGCGTCGGGCGCCAGTACGCACGAATAGCAACGGAAGCTGGATAAACGACCCCAACACTCCCAATACCACCATGACCCAATAGGCTTCCCAGCCCATCAGTGAAATGCCGTGCATGATCCCTGACCAGAGGGCAACCTGGGTGATCAACACATTGGCCCGGACCAACCTGATGATGCTGACCGACAACGGAGTGGCCGAGGTTGCGACTCCGGTAGCGACCCAGCCACGGGTGCGCCCGGTGAGGACGTGCACGATCGCCATGAGATGGGCGAACGAATAGAGATACTGCACCCGCAGCACATCGAACCGCCACTTGCCCTTCATCACCAGCGGTAGCACCACGAACCACAAACCCAGCGCCCCGACCAGCCAGATCGAGTTCATCGGCTCCACCCAACGCGGCAACATCCACACCATGGCCAGGGCAGGCAACGGAGCCACCACCGCATTGACCGCAGTCGAGATGTAGTAGAGAAAGCCGGCCCAGAAGCAGATCCGCTGCTTGGTGCTGAGCGCTGGTGACTCATGAAAGTCCCGGTTGGCCAAGAGCGACATCGAGCCGGTGCACCAGCGGTACTGTTGGTTCAGGAACGAGGACACCTGATCCGGGCACAACCCGGTGGACACGACCACCGGCACATAGCGCAGCCCGAAGCCGGCCTTCAACAACTTGACCCCGGTGTGCACGTCTTCGGAGTGGCCGATCTGAGCGAACCCGCCGGCCGTGTCCAGGGCCTTGCGGCGATAGATCGCACAGGTGCCGACGCAGATGGCCGCGCCCACCGCGTCGCGGGACGGCTGGATAAATCGGTAGAACAGCTCCTGGGTCGCGCCGGCGCACCGTTGCAGCCAGCCCAAGGAGGGATCCCGCGTATCGAAGTACTGCGGCGACTGAACGATGCCGACGGCTTCGTCGGCGAAATAGGGGACCAGCTCACGCAGCATGTCCGGGCGCGGCACGAAGTCGGCATCGAGGATCAGGATCAGGTCACCGGCGCTGTTCTCATAGCCGTACCGAAGATTCCCGGCCTTCTTCAGTTCGCCACGGTTGGGCCGCGAGCGATAGCTCAAGCCGTAGGAGGCAGCCAGGTCTCGGACCTCGGCCCGGGCGGAGTCATCGAGCACCCAGACGGTGACGTCACCGGGCCAGTCCAGCGCCGCGACGTGTCGATAGGTGTTGGCCAGGATGTCGAGCGGCTCGCCCGCCGTCGGCAGGAAGACATCGACGCTCGGGTAGCGGTCCGGCTGCCAGGTCGCGACCCGGGCCTGGTGCTCAATGCGTGTCATTCGCCGCCGCCGGGTGCCGCTGATCAGTGAGACACCCAAGGTGACGGCGTACAACATCATCGGCACCAGAAAGAGCAACAGCCGCAGATCCGCGGTGGAAAACCGCAGCACACTCCAGGCGATCAGGCTGAAGGAAACCGCTTGTAGCACCAGCAGCCATCTATGTTGCCGGCCGAAGTAGAACCACTTCTCGCGGTCTGTTGGGGGAACCGGCAAATGAGTGCCGACCGGCACCGAGGGACGTACTTTTGGTATCGCCAACGGGATTTGAGTAAGGGACATACGTCAACCTGACTTTGCGAGTGGACCATTCCGAGTTTGATCCCAACACGAGCGGAACCTCGTTGAACCACTCGCTTGCGACTCGCGTCGTACCGCGATCACCGGCTGAGAGGCAAAACCATATAGCCGCAAGTCCGAGCCGCCCAACCCGGCGAGTTTCCGCAAGGTAATAGTTAGGTGAACATCAGATTTCCGGACCGCATCAAACCCACCTGCTGACTTGATGGCATGACGAATGTCACTCGCATCAGCTCGGCCGAGATGGCCTGGGCGGACCCACTGGATACGCCGCCGAAATCCGGCCTCGTCCACCGGGCGTGTCCACCTACTCTGGTGCATATGGGGCGTGTGGGGCTATCGTGATGCAGTCTTTGCCGAAGTGGGCGTCACACCCGCCCACCATGAATTCCGTGGAGTGATCGGCCGATGCCCAGTCCAACGACAGATAGTCCAACGACACTTGACCCGCCAGTATCCGGCCACGCACGAGCGTTCGCACGACTTCTGACAGCGACTCTTGTCCTTCTCATCATTGCCAGCGGGAATGTGACCGGGCTCACCACTCTTCCCGCGTTCGCCGACAATAGAGTCACGCCCGGCAACTTCACCGGCTATGGATTTGACCAATGCCTGACACCGTCACAACGCGCAATGGACGTGTGGCTGGAACACTCGCCATTCTTTGCCGTTGGGATCTACATCTCGGGCGATTCTCGAGCCTGCCGCGATCAACCACACCTGACCAGCAGCTGGGTAAGCACCCAACTACGAAAAGGCTGGCGACTCTTGCCGATCACCCTTGGCCCACAGGCGGCTTGCAACCGACGATTTCCACGCTACGGCAGCGACCGGGTGATCGACGACGATCCGGGAACCGACGAACTGTATCGGGACGCGCGAACTCAGGGCGCCGCCGAGGCACGTAAGGCGGTGCGAGCCGCCCGCGCACTCGGCATCGCGGCGCGAAGCACGCTGTGGTACGACATCGAGGCGTTCGACTCCACCCAACGCAGGTGCCGCGAATCGACGTTAGCCTTCCTGAGCGCCTGGACCAATCGGCTGCACCGCCTCGACTACCGTTCTGGGGTCTATTCCAGCGCCGGATCAGGAATCCTCGCCCTGGAGCAGGCACGGATCGCCGACACGCCGCACACCCGGCTGCCCGACTACCTCTGGCTGGCCCAGTGGGACAACATTGCCGGCACCTCGTCGTCATACCTAGCCGAGGACGGCTGGAATCCACATCGGCGAATCAAGCAATATCGCGGCGGCCACGACGAGACATGGGGTGGCATCACCATCAACATCGATCGGAACTTTCTCGATGTCGGCACCGGATCTGTTGCCCCGCCCGAGTCGCATTGTCGAGGTACCAGGATGGACTTTCCGCGCTACCGCGCCATCCGACCAGGCACTCAACGGCCCGCGATGACCGTGGCGCTGAAGTGCAGACTTACCAAGCGCGGCTACTTCGAGGGTCGGCTGTCGGCCAACTACGGCCGACGGATCATCCGGGCCGCTCGTGAGTGGAAGCGAGACCACGGCTTCTCAGCACACAACACCTGGACTCGTCGAAACTGGACCGCACTACTGTCCCAGGGCAGGCAACCGGTGCTGAAAATTGGTTCGGCGAACACCTATGTCCGCCGCGTACAACGCGCCTTGAACGCCACCGGATCGACACGTCTGGAAATCAGCGGACACTACGATGGAGCCACGGTGCGGGCCGTCCGGGCGTGGCAAAGAGGTATCCAGCTACCGGTCACCGGAGTCATCTCGTCGCGTTCGTGGGATCAGCTGCAGGAGGGACGGTTTCCGGCACGCCCGAAGCGGAGCACTGCTAGGCGAACAGGGCAGACAGGCTGGTAAAAAACCCCAGCCCATCGGTGCCCGAACCGGTCAGTGCCTCGACCGCGTGCTCCGGATGCGGCATCAAGCCGACGACATTGCCTCGCTCGTTGGTGATTCCGGCAATGTCGCGCATCGACCCGTTGGGGTTGTCGTCGAGGTAGCGGGCGATCACCCGTCC
The DNA here is from genome assembly GCA_051657765.1 of Nocardioides sp. Classification (GTDB taxonomy): domain Bacteria; phylum Actinomycetota; class Actinomycetes; order Propionibacteriales; family Nocardioidaceae; genus Nocardioides. Next base: position 12,762 of record JBOFLH010000587.1, read on the forward strand.
GTCCGCTTCCAACATGTCCAGAGTCCGGGCATCGGCCACGAACCCGCCCTCACCGTTCTTGAGGGCGATGGTGATCTCGGCGCCCTCGTCATAGGCCGCAGTCCACGGCGTTCGCGTGTTCTCGATCCGCAGCCGCTGGTCCCGGCACACGAACTTGCGACGATCGTTGCGGACTAACGCTCCCGGCAGCAGGTGAGACTCACACAAGATCTGGAAACCGTTGCAGATGCCGAGCACCGGCATCCCGGAGTTGGCGGCCGCGATCACCTCGGTCATCACGGGAGAGAAGCGGGCGATCGCACCACAGCGCAAGTAGTCGCCGTAGGAGAAGCCGCCCGGCAGAATCACCGCATCCACGCCGCCGAGCGTATGGTCGCGGTGCCACAAGGCGACCGACTCGTGCCCGCTGATCCGCACCGCCCGCCGAGCGTCGGCGTCATCAAGCGACCCCGGGAATGTCACGACTCCGATTCTCACTGGGCTGGTTCTTCCTCAGTCAATTCGGGTCCTGCTGGTTGCGCACCGGCCGACTTTTCGACCAGTGGCTGCTGGTCAGCCGGGTGACGGTCCGGTGCCGGCTGAGCTGGTTCCGCACCGGAACCGTCCAGCCCGGCGGGCACGGTGGGGTCGACCCGGGTTGGGCCTGAGGGCTGGCCCGCGCGCACCGAGTAGTCTTCGATCACCGGATTGGACAGCAAAGTCTCCGCAATGTGGTGCACTGCGGCGAGTCGCTCCTCGGTGAGCTCGCCATCGATCTCGAGCTCGAACCGCTTGCCTTGTCGGACATCGAGCACTCCGTCGAAACCCAGTCGCGGCAAGGCACTGTGCACCGCCTTTCCCTGCGGGTCGAGGATCTCCGGCTTCGGCATGACGTCAACGACGACTCGAGCCACGGGGCGCTCCTTGCACAATCGATGGATGGAGCCGCCAGTCTAGTGGGGTGGGTCAGGGTGCAGCCGCTCGGCGGTGGAGCCTCTAGACATACCAGGTTTGTCATACCAGGTTATACTCGCCGCATGAAGACTGCTATCTCGGTCCCGGCCGATACCTTCGAGCGGGCCACCCAGCGTGCCACTGATCTGGGCATGAGCCGTTCGGAGTTCTTCACACGTGCCGCCCGGCACTACCTCGCCGAGCTTGACACCCAGTCGCTGACCGGTCGGATCGACAACGCGATAGATCACCTAGGCCCGGTGGACGAGGCCGCCGCCGGCGCGATAGCAGCTGCTCACCACCTGCTTGCCGCCGCGACCGACGAGTGGTGATGCGTCGAGCGGAGATCTACTGGGCCGACCTCGGGCCTCCAACGGGCAGCAGGCCCGCGAAGCGCCGTCAGGTCCTCGTCATCCAGTCCGATCCGTATAACCACAGCCGACTGGCCACCGTGCTCGCTGCCGTGATCACCTCCAACACCGCACTGGCCACTATGCCCGGCAACGTGTTCGTCCCAGCGGTCGTCACCGGACTGCCGAGGGACTCGGTCGTCAACGTCACTGCACTGGTCACGCTCAACCGGACCGACCTTACCGATTGGGCCGGAGCCCTTCCACCGGGTGTTATGCACCAAGTCGACGAGGGATTGCGGCTCGTGCTCGCACTCTGACAATCGCCGGTCGCCTTCGGGCAACCCTCGCACCGAGACCTTGCCGCACCTCCTCAACGCCCTGGAGGAGCGATCAGCCCCTGACACTTCTCGAAGGCTCTCCGCACCTGAGGCTTGGACTGGTCCAGCGCCTGAATCGCGGCGAGATCGGCCTCCACAGTGATCCCTCTGTCCGCCAGACAGCTCACGAACGCGTCGATCGCGCTCTGGTCCACGCCGCCAGGCCCGGCCGGTAGGTCCGACGGGGCTAAGCTCGAACACTCCGACATCGCCTCGGTCATCGCCTCCTGATCGATCGAGCCCGGATCGGGCAGCTGGCTACTGCCCTCGGCCGGCACGTCGACGCCGTTGGCCGCCAGACACTTGCGGAACTCCTCGGCCTCCGGCGAGCCCGCGGCACCACCGCTGGCGGACGCCTGGTTGTCACTGGATCCGGACTCCGCCTCAGAGTCGGACCCCGAATCAGAGCCGCATCCGGAGAGGAAAAACGTCAACGCGGCCGTCACGACAAGGACGCGAGATCTGGTTGGCGACACGAATATCTCCTAGAAACGAGGCAACATCCGTCCAGGCCCGCGGGCGGACCCGAACCGACGATGCCGGACCGATACTGCTCGAAATGGTCCGACCCCACGGCGAAACCAGGTGCAGATCAGTGGGGGCATCTCTGGACAGTCGCCGTCGGGGTCGGCTAGGTCTATCGAACGCGGACGGTCTGGCAGTTTCCTGGGTGCTACCTGGCGATCCGCTGACAATCGCCCGTAGCATCGCCAGCCGCCACCGGACTCAGAGGTCGCTCGCAGACGACTTTCAGGTAGTTCCCAGCCGCAGTGCCCAGTCTCATCTCCCATGAAGCGATGGATGTTCTGGAAGACCGCCTCGGGTGTTGTCAGCGCATGCTTGGTGTTGTTGTTGGTGACCGCTGGCACCGGCGCCTTCTTACTGCTCAACGACGACACCTCCGAAGCGGCACCGGACACCACCGAGGTCAAGCGAGGCGAGGTGATCGCCACGGTGTCCGCGACCGGAAACATCGTGTCCGCACGAGACGTCGCCGCAGACTTCACTACCGGCGGCAAACTGACCAGAGTCTACGTCGCCGAAGGCGACCGGGTACGCCGCGGGCAGGT
>JBOFLH010000588.1:0-11835 GCA_051657765.1 Nocardioides sp.
GAGCAGACACACAGGCGCACCCACGAGATACCCGTCAGCGGCCGGCATCCGGCCCTGAGCGGCGGGCAACGAGCAGGCACCCGGCTCTGGGCACCTGGCTCTGGGCACCCAACAATGGGCACCCGACTCTGGGCATCCCACGCTGGCTGGGCGCGCCGACCGGCGCTGACGCGGACCGGATGAGTCGCGGCAACGATGGGCCGACAAGGCCATCGCCGGTGGCCTTCGAGCTACTCATTGGCGGTAGCGTCGGGCACGAGTCTCGGGTGCGGCGGACCACGAGGTTCACCTGCGTGGTCCGCGCGCTCTGGTGTGGCAATCACACGGCGACCCTGCTGCCATCGGCGGCCTGATCGAGCAGGTCAGGTCAATGTGATCGAGTCACCGTTGACGGCAATCTGCACGACCTGCAGGTCGGCTAGGGCGGCATCGCCGCCATTGGGACCGGCGGTGTTCTTGCCGTCGGCCGCCGCGAACTCGGCTTGATGACAACCGCCGCACTTGATCGTGTTGTCGACGACCTCGGTGAATACGCACTGCTGATGCGGGCACACCGCTGAGTAGGCCTTGAAGTCGCCGTCAGCTGGCTGAACGACCACGACCTGTTCCCTTTCGAAGACCTTGCCGCCGCCGACCGGGATGTCCGTGGTGGACGCCAACCCGTCGGTCGTCCCGCCCGTGGACGCCCCGTCCGATCCGCCAGTGGCGTCGGCGGTCGGTTGCGCGGTCCCTCCGGTCTCGTCGTCCGCGCCGCAAGCGGCGAGGAGCGGCACACTCACGCCGGCCACTGCAACGCCGCGCACTGCGGCCCGTCGAGTAACTCCGTCAGTCATTGTTCCTCCAGAACCAGTTGGGTGCCTGGGCCCTCACGCCCGAGACAATAGTTGAACGTGTCACTAGTTATACGAGAGGAACCTGAGAGCCTTCACAGCATCGCCCGTCCGCTGGTCAGCAACTCTTTCAAGAAGGCACCCGTGTGGCTACCGACGTGGGCCGCCACTGTCTCGGGCGTGCCCTGGGCGACAACCAGCCCACCTCGTGAGCCGCCCTCGGGTCCCAGGTCGAGGATCCAGTCCGCGGTCTTGATCACATCAAGGTTGTGTTCGATCACCAGCACCGTGTTGCCTTGGTCGACAAGTTTTCCCAGCACCACCAGAAGTTTGCGAATGTCCTCGAAGTGCAATCCGGTAGTGGGCTCGTCGAGCACATAGACCGTGCGACCGGTAGAGCGTTTCTGTAGCTCGCTGGACAGCTTCACTCGTTGCGCCTCGCCGCCGGACAGCGTGGTGGCCGGCTGCCCCAACCGAACGTAGCCCAGACCGACCTCGCACAAGGTCTTCATATGACGCGAGATAGCCGGCACGGCCGCGAAGAAGGTGGCTGCCTCCTCAATCGGCATGTCGAGGATCTCCGCGATGGTCTTGCCTTTGTAGTGCACTTCGAGGGTCTCTCGGTTGTAACGGGCCCCGTGACACACCTCGCACGGGACGTAGACATCCGGCAAGAAGTTCATCTCGATCTTGATCGTGCCGTCACCGGCGCACGCCTCGCAGCGCCCACCTTTGACATTGAAGGAGAACCTGCCCTGCAGATAGCCGCGCACTTTGGCCTCCGGAGTTGAGGCGAACAGCTTCCGCACGTGGTCGAACACACCGGTATAGGTAGCGGGGTTGGACCGCGGCGTCCGCCCAATCGGTGACTGGTCGACGTGAATGACTTTGTCAACGTGCTCGATGCCGGTGATCTTGGTATGCCGTCCCGGCACCGCACGAGAGTTGTAGATCTGCTTGGCAAGCGAGGAGTACAAGATGTCATTGACCAGGGTCGACTTGCCGGACCCGGACACGCCGGTGACCGCGACGAACAAGCCCAGGGGGAACGAGGCCGTCACATCGCGAAGATTGTGCTCACGGGCGCCGTGTACGGTCAGCTCGCGGCCCTTGGTAGGTGGACGTCGGACCGACGGGGTGGGAATCTCCCGACGATTCGACAGATATTGCCCAGTTAGCGAGTCCGGATGAGCCAGGAGCCCGGCGACGCTCCCCGAGTGCACCACCTGGCCCCCGTGTTCGCCGGCTCCCGGACCGATATCGACCACCCAGTCCGCGGTGCGGATGGTGTCCTCGTCGTGCTCGACCACGATGAGCGTATTGCCCAGGTTCTTCAACCGCACCAAGGTCTCGATCAGGCGCTGATTGTCTCGCTGATGCAGGCCGATCGAAGGTTCGTCGAGGACGTACAACACCCCGACCAGCCCCGCCCCGATCTGGGTAGCTAGTCGAATCCGTTGCGCCTCGCCGCCCGACAGTGATCCGGACGGACGATCCAGGGATAGGTAGTCCAGGCCGACATCGAGCAGGAAGTTGAGCCGCTCCTGGATCTCCTTGACCACCCGCTCAGCGATCTGTCGTTCGCGCGCGCTGAGATCCAAGGTCGTCAGAAACCTCGCCGCCTCATCGATCGACAGCGCGCATACCTGCGCGATGTTGAGCGCCCCGCGAACCGTTGAGGTCAAGGTCACCGAGGTGGACACCGGCTTCAGTCTGGCGCCGGCACACGCTGGACACGGGACCTCACGCATGAAGCCCTCGAACCGATCCCGGCTGGTGTCGGACTCGGCCTCGGCGTGGCGTCGCTCGACATAGCGGCGCACCCCTTCGAAGTCCGCATAGTAGGCGCGTTCGCGGCCGTAACGACTGGTGGTTACCACGTGCACCTTGGTGGGATGACCCTCCAACAAAGACCGCCGGGCCTTGGGCGACAGCCGCTCCCACGGAGTGTTCAAGTCAAAACCGACCTCCTCGCCCAACGCGTTCATCAGGCGGAGGAAGTAGTCGGCGACATGGGCCCCACTCCATGGTTGGATGGCGCCTTCACCGAGCGTGGCGCCCGGATCCGGCACGATCAACTCGGGATCGACTTCCATCCGGGTGCCGAGTCCGTGGCACTCCGGGCAGGCACCGAACGGCGAATTGAACGAGAACGAACGAGGTTCGAGCTCATCGGTATCGATGGGATGTTCGTTGGGACACGCCATCTTCTCGGAGAATCGCAGCTCCCGGTCCGCGCTCGTCGTGGGTTCGTCGACAAAGTCGAACACCACCAGCCCGCCCGCCAGACCCAGCGCAGTCTCGACCGAGTCGGTCAACCGTCGCTTCGCCGAATCCTTGACAGCCAACCGATCGATGACCACCTCGATGGTGTGCTTTTGCTGCTTATTGAGAGTCGGCGGGTTGTCCAGCGAGTGAGTGTCGCCGTCGATGCGTGCCCGGGAGAATCCTTGCGCCTGCAATTGGCGAAACAACTCGACGTATTCGCCCTTGCGCCCGCGAATCACCGGTGCCAACACCTGGAACCGGCGCGCCTGCTCCAGGCCCAGGATGCGATCGACAATTTGTTGTGGCGTCTGACGCTCGATGGGACTGCCACACGTCGGGCAATGCGGCCGGCCGGCACGCGCATACAACAGCCGGAGGTAGTCGTAGACCTCGGTAATGGTGCCCACCGTCGACCGCGGATTCTTCGATGTGGACTTCTGATCGATGGAAACCGCCGGCGAGAGACCTTCGATGAAGTCGACGTCTGGTTTGTCCATCTGACCCAAGAACTGTCGCGCGTATGCCGATAGCGACTCGACGTAGCGGCGCTGACCTTCGGCGAAAATGGTATCGAAAGCCAAGCTTGACTTGCCCGAGCCGGACAGACCGGTGAACACAATCAGCGCATCGCGAGGCAAGTCGAGGGAGACGTCCTTGAGATTGTGCTCCCGCGCTCCGCGAATGATCAGCTTGTCGGCCACGCGGTTGGTCCCCTCACTTGGCGAGTTGCTGCGAACGGGCGCCAGCTGGCTCGGCGCCTGTCGTGCCGGATGACACTAGCCTAGCGAATAGTCGAACAGATGTTCGCAAGACGTGTCGGGCCAAACACGCTTCAATTGCACCATGACCGACGACATGACCGGCAATCGGCTCGAGGCCACGATCCACCCACTCGACACGGACATCGGGTTCACCCTGGCACAGGTGGAGACGGCGACCCAACGCTACCTCCGAACGGTCGCCGGACTACCCGACGAGCGCTTCTCGACCTCGTCGATTCTGCCTGGCTGGAGTGTTGCCCACGTGATAGCCCACGTCGCTTCGAACGCCACCGGCATCACGCGCGCGATTCGCGCTGCCGTCGCCGGTGACCCCCACCCCTGGGTGTATCAAACCAACGCCAGCCGCGATGCGGAGATCGACGAACGCGCGGCCTGGCCGGTCCAGAAGCTGCGCGCGCTGAACGTCGACTCGACCGGTGCCCTGCGTGCCGCATTCGCCGAATGTCCACCAGACAAGTGGGGCGTGCTGCTGCCTCGGGTAATCGATGGGCCGCCGTGGTCGGTGGCCGATTGGATGGGTGCACGCTGGCGCGAGGTCGAGGTTCACCATACCGACCTGGGCGTCGGGTACACCCCCGCCGACTGGAGCAATGAGTTCGTCGACTATCTGCACAGCGTGGCTGTTTTCGATCGGCACCCAGAGATCGCGGTGACCCTGCGCACACCCGACGGCGACACTCTGGTGGGTGGGGGCGGAGAAGTCATCTCGGGTAGCAAACGCGATGTGGCCTGGTGGTTGATTGGCCGCGGAGGCGGAGCGGGCGTGACCTCGGACGCGCCACTGCCCGAGCTGGGGCCGTGGCAACGACGGGTACGCAACGCCGGCGCGAGCCGAGACCCGGCATGACCGACACCGGCCCGACCTACACCGGAGTGGTGTCGCCCGGCGGTCGGCCCGACACCAGGACGGCCGGCGCACTGTCGATCACCAAGCTCTCGGTGGATGCGGAGATGCACAACAACTGTTATCTGCTGCGCTGTGTCGATACCGGCGAACAGGTGCTGATCGACGCGGCGGCGGAGCCCGACCGGTTGCTCAGCCTGATCGGCGACGGCGGCCTCACCGCTATTGTCACCACACATCAGCATTGGGATCATCACCGGGCGTTGCGTGATCTGGTCCTGGCCACCGAAGCCGAGACAATCGCGGGCGCCCCCGACGCGGCCGCGATCACCGAGCAGACCGGTGTCGAGATCAGTCGTGAAGTCTCGCAGGACGACAGGATCGCAGTGGGCCGCTGCTCACTCCAGGTCATTGCCATCGCGGGGCACACACCGGGTTCGATCGCACTGCTCTACGACGATACGGCCAACGAGGACGGTCAGTATCACCTCTTCACCGGAGATTCGCTCTTTCCGGGCGGCGTGGGCAACACCTTCGGCAACCCGGAGGCGTTCGCCCAGCTGATCGACGAGGTCGAAACGAAGATATTCGGTACCCTGCCTGATCACACCTGGTTCTATCCCGGCCACGGCGCCGACTCGACACTCGCCGTCGAACGGCCCGCCCTGTCCGCATGGCGGGAGCGCGGCTGGTGACCCGACGCGCCGCCCACCTGGACGCGCTTCCCGTGTGACACGCCGAACGGTGCGGCCAGCGCCGACCTTGGCCGAGCCGATGCGCGGGCCCATCCTTACGAGCGTGCCGCGGGGCACACACGAGGTGTCTGGGCTCGATTGACGGGGGTGGTCCGTGCCGCATCGCGAATGCGGGCACTCGCCCCGCATTCGCGATGCTCTGTGGCGTCTCGGAGCTAGCACAGCTCAGCGGCCGGACCAACCAGGGTCGCGTTACGCGACAGCAGTTCCGTCAAGCTCGACCATCTGACCGCGGATCGCGAGACGGGTGACCCCGAGCATGGTGGTCGTTGGAGCGACTCCAGCCGCTCCCAACCGGCCGGCAAGGATGCCGTAGTGGGGCAATAGGGCGTCCACGTCGGTGGCATAGACGTTGAGGCGGACGAGATTCGCCAGCGACATACCGGCATCGGCGAGCACCGCCTCGAGGTTGTCCACGGCCAGCGCCAGCTGGGCCGCGATGTCCTGGTCATGCTCTGGTCGGCCGTCCGCGCTCATCGCGGTCTGGCCCGAGATATGAAGGGTCCGGGTCTCTCCGGAGACGACCTCGCCCTGGTGGAAGCCCATCTCCTGCGACCAGGTCACCGGGTTGACTGCTGTACGTTCCATTCGTCACTCCAATCGTTGCGACTGCGGGCGCCGGCGGCTGGATAGCCGCCGTCCTCAACGTCCGCGCAACCAGGCTGGCAGCAAATCATGACACGTTGTGTCATGATTCTTGGTAAGAATGACTCATGCGTGCCGATCGGTTGATCTCGCTGGTATTGCTGTTGCGCCAGCGAGGCCGGATGACTGCGGACGAGCTGGCTGGCGAGCTCGAGGTGTCCGCACGAACGGTGTTGCGCGACATCGAAGCGTTATCCACAGCAGGCGTCCCCGTCTACGCCGATCGGGGCCGGCACGGCGGCTTCTCCCTGTTGCCGGGTTTCCGCACTGAGCTGACCGGCCTGAATCATGACGAGGCGCTTGCGCTGCTCACCGCCGGATCGGGACGCGACGAGAAGGTTTTCGGACTCAGCGCGCCGCTTGCGTCGGCGATGCGCAAGGTGGTCGATGCGCTGCCCGAGGGCCACCGAGCGAACGTAAGTGACGCCACCGCACGATTCTTGGTCGAGCCCGAGACGGACCTGCTCTCGCGACGACCGGTCACCGAGGACCTGGCGGACGGGGTGATGAGCGAGGTCCGCCAGGCAGTGCTGGACGGGCACCAGCTCTGGTTCGACTACGCCGCACCCGATAAGGCGCCTCGCTCCCACACCGTGGATCCGATCGGCCTGGTCACGGTGCGTGAACGCACCTACCTACTCGCCACCAAGTCGGGCAAGGATCGCACCTACCGGCTGTCGCGGATGCTAGCCGCGAAGAAGCTTCCCGAACCGGCGAAACGCCCCGCACTGGTTGACCTCGACCGCATCTGGGCCCAGCGCAGCGCCCAGTTCCTCGCCAAGAACCACCTTCCCGTGCTCGTTCGGGTCGCATCGACACGACGAGAAGAACTGTTGAGCACCGCGCGCGCCGTCGGCGCCGAGCAATCCGAAGCTGGCGGCTGGGTCCGACTCGAGGTGACCTTCGAGGACCTTCGACATGCAGTCTGGGCGATCTGGCAACTCGACACCGCCGCTGAAGTCCTGGCCCCTGATTCGTTGCGCGCCGCCCTCCGCGAACGCGCGATGATCCTCGCTACCCGGTACGACGTCGCCCGGGTTTGAGTCACCCGAGTCGCACCTCTGACTTCGGCCCCGAGCGCTAGCCGAGGAAAGTCAGGATTGATTCCAGCGGTACGAACTTGACGTTCTGGTTGCCCACCGTGCCGGGTACCGCGTTGCTATTGTCCTGGCAGACGAAGATGCCGTGCGGGAAACGCGGACCGAGGTCTCCGGCATATGCGGCAATACCGTCGGTCCGATCGCAGTCATCGGCCGCACTCCCCTTGCCGACGCGGAACGCGCGATCGCGAGACCAGGTGTTTCCGCCCAGCACTTGGTAGGCGACGAAGTAGGACTCATACGGCCGCTCTATTCGTTGCGCAGACACGAACAGATAGCGACCGGCTGGCGTATCGGCAAGGGTCACCCCTTCGATATCCGGTTCAAGTTCACCGCCGGCCGCGACCACCCGATCTACCGCAATGCGTTCAGCACCGGCTCCCGGCTCGGCGCCGTATCGCCAGAGAGCAACGTCCTCTTCACTGACGTACAGCGACCCGTCGCTGTCGTCGGCCACACACCCTTCCGCTTCGGAGCCAACCTGAATGTCGCGCACCAGGGTCCCGCTCACTCGACCATCTTGATCGGGATCGTTGAGCTCGTACTGCCGGAGCCGACCGGTGATGGTGATCACAATCGCGTAGGTTCGCGCACTGACCGGACTGCGGTACAAACACACTCCCTCGCCCGAGGTGGGCAAGGACCTGCCTTCGGTGATCGATTGCAACAACCGCGTGTCCTGGTTCACCGTGTAGAGCTGCAGGCCCCGATGTGCCACCGCCACGAGGTCGCGGGTGACACCCCCGATGGGCACCTGGGCTCGAACGTCGACGTTCCCCCAGAACCGCACCCCGTCGGTCAACCGTTGTACCCGGTTACCGGCCAGATCGTAGGTTTCCAGCGCGCCCTGCTTGTTGTTAACGATCACCAGTGAGCGATCCGGATTCCTACGGTTGACCCAGATCGCCGGATCGTCAGCGGAATCGCCCGCGGTCAACACTGGGGTCGTCTCGCCGGTAGACGGCACTACATCCAGCGCCGGTGTCGCCGGCACCGCCCACGGCGTGACCAACATCACGCCCGCCATCCAGCTGATCACCAGGGTGGTACGAACCAAGAACCTTCGCATTGTGCGCCGCCTTTGCCCGAGTTTGCCGCGATCCACGAGGCCTGCCGACGGCAGTATGCACGAAAGTGGAGCAGACCAGAAAATCCATCGATGCGCCAGCTCAGCAAACCGGCGTCGAGCCAGACCCCGAGGTTCGGAAAACGGCTCCGCCGTCGCGGCCGATTTCGGCCAAATGCTCCCGGGCTTCGGCCAGCCGCTCCAGACACCGCGCCTTTCGATCCGTGGCGGCCGAATGCCACCAACCGACGGTGACACGATGGCAAGTGGCATCGGCACCGGCACCGGCACCGGCACCGGCGAAAGTGTCACCTGCCTTGGCGGCCCGCTGCCCGATCATGGCGTCCAAGTCCCGAGTCAATCGGCCGCCGGAACCATCTCGGGTGACTCGGACATAGCCGGCCATCGCCAACACGGGGGCCATCGCGCGAGCGGTAGCCGTCGCGATGTGGGCGCTACACTCGTCGAGCGCCGCGGTCTCCTGATCGCGCGCCTCGCGGTCGACCAGCACGCCGACGACTACCAGCGCCGCCGCGACGCTGGCAACAACCAACCTTGCCCGAGATGAACGTGTAGTTCGCGGTTCTTGGGCGAGCAGCTCCGGAGCGGTCAGTTCGGTCATCGGGCCTCGTGTGCCGCGGCGGCTAGATGGTTGCCTGGTAGGAGACAGATTCTCCCAACGCCCGGTATCCCAATAGTTCATTGACGGCGATCATCGAGTCATTGGACTTGGCATTCCAGGTGTCTATGTGCGCCAGCTCCGGTTCGACCGCACGCAGCCAGAGCAACATGTCGGTCTTCAGCAACACGCCGAGGCGATAACCGCGATGTTCGCGTACCACCGAGGTGTCGTCCTGCTCGCCGATGCCGGGCCGGGCTCGATCAACGGCAATCACCGTGTGGCCGGCGAGTGCTCCGGTCGCTCGATGCTGCGCGATCACCCGATAGAGCCGATCGGTGGCCAGAACAGACTCTTCATACTTGCTCACCCGTTCGGTGGTGAACAGCTCGGCTTCCATGTCCAGATCGTCGTTCGGAGCGTCATTGATCGCCGCCGTCATCTGGGCAACCGCGGACAACAAGTCCACGGGTGTGGGTCCGGAAACGTGGAGCAAGTCATAGGCGTGCGCGCGCGCCCTTGCCAGAGCATTCTCCCGCTCGATGGCGGGCCAGTCGGTCTCGGCCAGCACCTGGCGACGGCACACCTCGACGTACTTCGGCTGGTAGCCATGGTGGGCGGCGAACCCTCGCGTCGCCGCGCCCTCCCAGCCGCCCCAGACTGCCACCGTTCGGCCGGCAACCCGGGAACTCTCGGTCAGCACGGCCAACATGGCCGAGCCGAAGCCGCGACGCCGATGACTCGGGCTGACCCGCATCCCAAGGTTTGCGAGATGAAGGTTGTCGTAGGACGGAAGCGTGACCTCCCCCGAGACCACCACCTGTCCGCGGACCAGGCCGGCGAATGGCCGAGGGCAGTCCCCGTCCCAACCGTTTGACAACCACGACGACCACCTGCCGACTGTCTCGTGAGGCCGCCACGGCGTATCGACCGACCCAGCTAGATTGCGGTGCGCTACCACCTGTTCCACCAGTGCTGCGTCGGACGGGCCATAGGGTCGAATTTCAAGCGATTCGGTGTGCACGAAGCTAGCGTCGCCGATCCTTGCCGCCGGTGTCATCCGATTATCTGGCGGCTAGCCCGAGCGAGATCGCGGATCGCGGACAGGACGCCACGGCGCGTTCCACCGCCGCCCGGTTCTGTTCGGTGACCTCGTCGCTCTTGAGCACCAACCAGTCGTTCTCGTCGATCTGGAACACCTCAGGCGCCAATGATTCGCAAATGGCATTCGATTCACACAGATCGAAGTCAACCTTGATTTTCATCTGGGTCCTTCTTTCCTCGAGTTCGATCAGTCATCGGTTGATGAGCCCCTCCAGGCTAGCTCGCCTCGCTGGAATGACCTGGGAAGACATGAGCGCTGGGGTCGAGCGCCACCGCCGCATTGTTGATCGCAGTGGCGGCTTCGCCGAACCCCACCGCGATCAATCGCACCTTCCCCGAATACTCGGCGATATCGCCGGCCGCGAACACCCGGTCGACGCTGGTGCGCATCGCGGAGTCGACCACGACGTGGCGCTTGCGCACCGCTAGTCCCCATTGCTGAAGTGGCCCCAGGTCCGCAATGAACCCCAGAGCCGCCACCACCGCCTGCGTCGGGCGGGAGATGGATCCCTGGCCGTCAATGGCGATCTCGACTTCGGCAACCTGGTCGGCGCCGTGTATCGCGGTCAGCTGGGCCGGCGTGAGGATCTCGACACCAGCGGCTCGCACTTGGTCGACGGTTCGCTGATGTGCCCGAAACGCGTTGCGCCGATGCACCAGGGTGACCGACTTGGCCAGCGGCTCGAGATTGAGTGCCCAATCGAAAGCACTGTCGCCGCCGCCAACGATCACCACCTCCTTCCCGACGTACGGTTCGAAACTGGGGACGAAGAACTCCAGTCCGCGACCGATCCACGGCTCACCCACTGGCAACGGTCGCGGGCTGAACTTGCCGATGCCGGCGGTGACGATGATTGCGCCCGCTCGGATGTCGGTGCCGTCGTCGAGGCCGATGGTGACGCCGTCCGGCTGATGGTCGAGCGTCTGGGCGGTGCGGCCCAGAAGGTACACCGGTTTCGCGGTCGCGGCTTGCGCCACCAAGCCGGCCACCAGATCGCGGCCTTTCACGCTGGGGAATCCGGCGACATCGAGGATGGCCTTTTCCGGATACATCGCGGTGATCTGGCCGCCGAGTTCGGGCAGCGAGTCCACTATGGCGACCGAGAGACCCCGGAATCCGGCGTAGTACGCGGCGTACAGACCGGTGGGGCCAGCGCCGATGATCAACACATCGGTTTCCACCAACGGGGATGGGGACATGAGTTCTCCTATGTCAAGCGGTGCCGGGAAGACGAGCCCCGGCAGCTGCATGAGCCAGACACCGGATACTCAGGATCCAACCACCGCCCGAGCCGCGCCACCACCCTGACATTGAGCTCACCCTCCCCAGTAGGTATCCCCGTGAAGGGCCGATGCGGTCATCGGTGGCAGACGGCCTCGACGTTGTTGCCGTCCAGGTCACGCACAAAAGCTCAGTAGTAGCCCGGGTGATACTCCGGCCACTCCCTTGGCTTGTGCAGCACCTCGGCCTCCAACGCCACCGCGGCCGCATGGACAGCATCGACCGTGGCCCGGTCAGCCGCGCGGAAGGCCAGGTGAACTTCCTCACTGGCTCCGCTAGCCGGGCGCTGAGAGATCCAGAAGCCGGGGAACCCGTCCGGGCCGGCAAACCCGACGGCCTCCCCGTAGTCCATCGCTACCGCGATCCGTAGCGGCGCCAGCAAATCTTCGAAGAATCGGCGACTAGTGGTCCGCGTGGCAAATGTCTTTAGGGTTGTCGATCTGAAATCATGAGGCATGGCAAATCGACCTGCCCCGGCATTGGCTTTGCGTCTTGGCGATCGGGACGAGTTGGAGCGGTGGACGCGGGCCACGACGGTAT
>JBOFLH010000589.1:0-7582 GCA_051657765.1 Nocardioides sp.
ACGAACCGCGCCCCCTCTACGTGCGCATCGCGGACGGAATCAGAGAGGCCATCAAGCGCGAGGAGTACCGCGTCGGCGACAAGTTGCCGAGCTATACCCAGCTCGCCGAGCAGTACGACGCCTCGCCGATGACGGTCAAGCAGGCGATCAACTCGCTCAAGTCCGATGGCACCGTGGTCGGGCGGCAGGGCCTGGGGGTCTTTGTGCGAACTGTTGGCGGCGCTCCGATCGGTGATCACTCCGCGGTCGAGGACCTGGTGGCGCGCGTCGATCAACTCGAAGCACGAGTGCAAGCCATCGAGAGCCGAGACGGCCAGCCCGACCAGCAGTGAGCTCATCGAACCGCCCGCCTGCGGAGGACCCGGCTTTGTCCGAGTCATCAGGAAGCCGCCCGTCCTGGGCTGTCGTTGCCGTCACGAACCGACGCGAACGCTTCGTCGATCCGGTGACTTACCAGCGCGAAATACGACGCCAGGACGGGGCTGGCGTGCCGGTAGCCGTCCGAAAACCGCTGTGCGGCGAGTTCCTGCCTGACCGCCAATGCGCCGTGAGCCAGCAAGTTCTGGACAGCCCGCTCCCAGATCTCGGCGTCGCTCCATCGTGCCAGCGTCTCCGGGTCGACCTCCGCCAGGCCGTCAATCATCCAGGCGGCTACCAACAGATCCTTGGCCACCGGAACGGCAAGCCAGACATGCGGCTGGCCGCTGACCGCGAAGCCGTCGTCGGTGTCATTGGGGAGCGTGGTCTCAGGCACTTCCGGCCCGGCCGCCATCGCCGGTATCTGCTCTCTCATGGTCACCAGGAGACCCCCCGGTCACCATGTGATGACAGGGTGACTGACACGCACTCACCACTCACTCACACTCACGCTCGGGAGGAGACAGGCTCATGCCCGAAGACCTGACGGATGCCTTCGTCAGCGAGTTCAAGCACTGGCGCGAGGTACGAGGGCGATCCCAGACCAACCTCGCCCGCGAGATGGGTTTCGACCGCAGCTACATCTCCAAGATCGAGACCGGCGGCGAACGCGCCACCCACACCTTCGCGTCCCGCGCTGAAGACGTACTCCACGCAGGCGGTGCCCTGCTGCGAGCGTGGCGCGACAGCGACATCAAGAAGCCCTCACGAGCTGCGGCCCGGCCCGAGCGCGCCGTTGAGGCGGCGGATGCGACGCCGAGCCTGGTGGTCGAGCACGACCACGCCCGGCTGAGTTTCAACGGCACGCACTACACCGCCACCCAACGCCGCGTCCTACACAACGCCGGTAGCGAACCGATCACCCAGTACCTGATCCGGATCGCCGTCGACCGCTACCCAGGCGCACCAGAGAAATCGAACGCCCACTACCGTCAGCACCCGTTGACCTGGCAGGAGCTGGAGCTTCGTGCGGTCCACGGCGACCGAGACCCGATGCGCTGGACCGTCCGCCACGACCGCGACGCCTTCAAGGAACTCTGGCTGATGTTCGAGAACGACACCGGCAAGTTCCCGCTCTACCCAGGCGAAAGCACCGTCATCGAGTACACCTACGCGGTCAGCGAGACCAAGTGGGGCCGCTGGTTCCAACGCGCCGTCCGACTACCGACCAAGCGGCTCAGCGTGGACCTTGAGTTCCCTACCGACTTCGAACCCGCGGTGTGGGGCACCGAAACCACCCTCACCGCCTCCGAGGTCGCCCTCAAGACCGCCATCCGCCGAACAGGGCGGGATGGCCGAAGCTTGTTCTCGTGGTCGACCGAGGACCCGCCTCTCCACGCCCGCTACCGCCTGGAATGGTCCTTCCGGAATCTGCCCGACGGCTCTGCAATCAACGACCCTGCACCCGAGGCGACGAGCCGTCTGCGGCCGAGCGAGGTCATGGCCGATGTTGGCGTCGTCCAGGACGGCGACCCCATCCTCAGCACACCGGCTCGGCGCTTCGAACTACCGGCAGATGCCAGCGAAGCTGAGGAGGTGCTTGCCGCGCTCTGGGCCGCCCGCGAACGCATCGCGGGAGTACACACCTTCAGCAAAGGCATGGGACTCGCCGCGCCACAGATCGGGATCAACCGCGCCGCCTGCATCGTCACGACCCCGGCCGGGGAGGAGATCGCGCTCCTCAACCCGCGCATCATCGCCGAGTCAGGCGACACCGACACTCACTACGAAGGCTGCCTCAGCTTCTTCGACGTACGCGGCCGCGTACCTCGCCCCCTCACCATCGAAGTCGAGCACCACACCCCCGACGGGAAACCCGCGATCAGCGCCTTCGACCAAGGAACAGCCCGCCTCGTCGCCCACGAAATCGATCACCTGAACGGCATCCTCTACCGGCAACGCATGCGCCCCGAGGACAAGCCGATCCCCGTAGCTGAATACAAGGGCACCGGCAGCAATTGGCGGTACTAGATCTTTGGCCGGTGGCCTCGTGTGAGCTATCGGTCAGCCCGGAACCCGGTACCGCTGACTCCCACCCCGCCGAGGAGTCACCTCAATCTCACAATCCACCGGCCGCCGGCGATTCTGCTTCGCCAACACCCGCAAAAACGCCGTGCAATCATCCTCATCACGCGGATCGATCTCGACATCGTCCACCCGCTCAACCACGACCGCCTTGCGCACACCCCTGGACACATCACGCAACACCACCCGAGCTCCCATGCTCCGAGTATGCCCTAGACCCACAGAAACCGGGCGCTCACAATCGGCAGCGCCCTGCGTGTCACGGACGTCGGGGGAAGAGTTCACGATGGCTCGATTTCGCCGTTCGATGGCCTCGTCACCGAACACGACGACAACTGGCTCATCCAGGACCGCCCCATCCGTCACGACATCGTCCTGACTCGAACTGCTCGACATCAGGCCTGCTGTTCGCGGATCGTCAGGCTGGGCAGCGCGTCGACGACCGCCATGGTCTCCAGGCTGACGGTGACGATGCGGGCGAGGAGGTCGAGGATGTAGCGCGGATCGCCGACCTCGCGAGACCAGTCATTCGGGTTGTTGACGATGCCGGACGGCTTGTCGGTCTTGATGTAGTACCGGTCGATGATCCACTCGACCGCCGAGCGCGAGCCGAGCTGATAGCGGTACGCCTCCTCAGGGATGCCGCTCAGTGTGATCCGGTCGTTGTACCTGATCACCGTGCGGTCGTGGCGCTCGCCCGCAGCCTTCTGCTCCTCGCTCGGCGGACCGAAGCGCATCCTCTTGTCGCCGACAGAGTAGAAGTCGTACGCCGCCTCCTCCGCGGTGGTTGAGGAGCGAGCGTCAGCGAGCGTCTCGAAACCAGCGGGCAGGGCCTCCAGGCCCTCCAGCGGGTACGGCGTCACCGACTCGTAGCCCAGGTGCAGCTCGCTCAGCTTCCTTCCGGCTTCGGCGAACGCCCGCGCATCCGCGGTCGATGCCACCAGCGGGATCCGCGGGAGCATCTTCTTCAGGTCCGCCGCGTAGGTGGTCCGGTAGTCCGGCGAATGCAGCAGCCCGTAGACGTAGAAGAAGATGTCGTCCTTCGACCACTCGGTGGTCGAGCCTGTCGAAACCGGGTACGCCGCCCGCCACTTCGCCAGGGCCTCGTCGGTGATGTTGTCGACCCGGCGGTAGCCGTCTACCACTTCGGCTTCGGTGGTCGAGCTTGTCGAAACGTCGAAGTCGAGGGTGTCGGAGTCGATCGGCTCCCAGGTCCAGCGCGGGAAGAATTGACCTCCAGAACCGGCTCCTGTGACGTGCAGGTCAGGGATTGCATCAAGCATCAGCGCCGAGAAGGGCACCGCCGATCCGACACCAACCTGATAGAAGCCGACGTTGTCATTGCTCTTGGTCGGGAAAATGCGACGCAATTGATAGAGGCGGTTGTTCCAGGCCGGGTCGAAGTAGTTCTGCTGTTTTGTGAACGGTCGATACACCGAGGGCCGGATTGCGGTGCTGTCGAGGGATCTGGATCGACCATGTAGTACATCCTGGACGTTGGCATAGTCCCAACTGATCCTGCTTGAATCCCGGTCGATCGAGCGCTCTCGAACTGCTTCCGATAGATCCGCGAGTCGACTTACCTCGGCGTTGGCGAAGTCGACGCTGACTTGCATATTGGTCAGCACGTGCTCGGCATCGAAGCCGTAGCACCAGGCATCACGGTTCGTTTTCAACCCGCCCGAGTAGAGCCCGAACACCGCAGTGTGGGATTTGTCCCCGGCGGGAATGAACTGTCCGAAATCCACTCGGCGCTGGTTGAGCCAGTCGCCGTGCTCGTTGGGCGTGAGAACGACGGGTTCGAGCTCCCTCGTTCGTCCTGCCTCCGCGACCTTGGCCAGCTTCTCTTCCCGGGTGAGGTATTCGCCGATGTCCGTGTAGAGGACGCGGGCTGGACCAGTCTGGTCGGGCTTCTTGACCAGAACCGTGACCGCGACGGTGGCGCGGGAGCCACCTCCGAAGACCTTGCCGCCCTCCTTCCGTGATTGTTCGCCGGCGGTGCGTTGGTTGCCGCGCAGGTTGAGGACGTGGATGGCCGCGAATTCCTCGGCCAAGGTCTTGCGCAGCCCGTCGGCGGTGTTGGCGTCGAGGAAGCCGCCGTTGGTGACGAAGGCGACGACGCCTCGGTCGCCGATCCGCAGCGAGGCCCACTTGATGGCTCGGATGTAGGAGTCGTACAGCGAGTTCTTGTTCGTCGCGGTCGACCGTGCGGCGTACGTCTCTCGGATCGCCTGGTCGATCGTGGGATAGGAGAGGTTGGCGTTGTCGTCGTTCGCCGAGTCCTGTCCGACCGACCAGGGCGGGTTGCCGACGATCACGGTGATCGGCAGCCGGCGCTGGGCTTCGATGCGCTCGTTGTTCTCCACGAAGATCAGCTGGTCGTCGCGGTCACCATCCTCATAAGACTGGAAAGTGTCGGTGAGGACCAGGCCGGGGAAGGGAACATAGGCCCCCGGGGTCGAGCCGTCGCCGTTGACCAGCGCCGCGTAAGTGGTCTCGATGTTGACCGCGGCGATGTAGTAGGCCAGCAGGAGCATCTCGTTGGCGTGCAGCTCGTGGGCGTACTTCCTGGCCAGGTCGTGCGGCTCGATCAGCCCCGACTGCAAGAGCCGGACCATGAAAGTCCCGGTGCCGGTGAAACCGTCGAGGATGTGCACACCCTCGTCGGTCAGCCCCTGGCCGAACTCCTCCCGCAGTACCGCGTCGGCGGAGTTGAGGATGAAGTCGACGATCTCGACCGGAGTGTAGACGATCCCCAGCCGGTCGACGGTCTTCTTGAACGCCGTCGCGAAGAACTTGTCGTAGAGCTCGACGATCACCCGCTGTTTGCCTTCGGCGTCCTGCACGCCCTCGACGCGGCGTTGAACCGACGCGTAGAACGTGTCCAGGCTCTGCTGCTCCGCATCCAGGTTGTGTTCGTCCAGCGCGGCGAGCATCAGCTCCATAATCCTCGCCACAGGGTTGTGCGCGGCAAAGTCGTAGCCAGTGAACAGCGCCTCGAAGATGGGCCGGGTGATTAGGTGCTGGGCGAGCATCTCGATCGCCTCGTCGGCGGTGATCTGGTCGTTGAGGTTGCCCCGCAGGCCCTTGAGGAACTCCGCGAACTCCTTGGCCGGTTCCGACTCCGGATCAGTGAGCAGCCCCTTGATTCGGGTGATGTGCGCACCCGCGATGTCGGCGACGTCCTTAGCCCAGGTCTCCCAGTACCTCCTCTCGCCGACCTTCTGCACGATCCGGGCGTACATCGCGTCGCGGAAACCGTCGAATTCGAATTCGAACCTGCCCTGCTCGCTCTCGGCCTCAGTGCGTCGATCCGGGTCGATCCCGTCGAGGTCCGGCGGCGGGACCCGGTCGATGATGACCGTGGAGTCCTTCTTCTTGTTGAGCTCCAACTGGTTGACCATCGCGTGGAACCGGTCGTCGTGCGAGCGCAACGCCTGGAGCACCTGCCAGACCACGCGATAGCGATCGTTGTCCCGCAGCGCCTCCTCGGGTGCGACCCCGAACGGGACGACGATCGGCAAGATGATGTAGCCCAGCTTCTTGCCCGGCGCCTTGCGCATCACCCGGCCCACCGACTGCACGATGTCGACCTGCGACCCGCGCGGAGTCAGGAACATCACCGCGTCCAGGGCCGGCACGTCGACACCTTCGGATAGACAGCGGGCATTGGAGAGGATCCGGCACTCACCCTCGGGCGGCTCGGCCGAAAGCCATGCCAGGTGCCGGTTGCGTTCCTGCACTCCCATCGTGCCGTCCACATGTGCGGCCGCTACCCGGGTCGCATTCGCGGAGGTCGCCTGATCCCGCGACGTCAGATCTTGGAGCGCACGGTCGACCATCACCGGGAAGCCGGTTGCGGCCTGCTTGGACGCCTTGATGTCCTTGGCGAAGGCCACTGCGCGTTTCATTGGCACCGTATCGATGAAGGGGGTGTCGATCGCCACCGAACCGTCGCTTCCCGCAGTGGCCGAGCCGAAGTTCTTCGCCAATCCGTTCCAGCACCCGATCAGCTTCGCGGCATCGTTGAGATTGATCTCGCCGGTGCTGGCCATCGCCTGCTGGAAGTTCTCCGCGACGTAAGTCTCGTCGACCGCCAACACCAACACCTTGTAGTCGGTCAACAGATCCGCCTCGACGGCGTCACCGAAGCCGAGCCGATGCAGCTCCGCGCCGTACAAGCTCTCGTCGTTCATGTCGGCAAGGACCGCTTCCGCATCCTTGGCGCGACGTTTCACGTCGTCGCCGAACACCCGTGGCGTAGCAGTCATGTAGAGCCGTTTCGCGCCGCGGAGCTCGACGTTGTCGTGCACCTTCACGAAGTGCGACTCATCGGCGGCGGCGAGCGTCACACCAGTCGTACGATGTGCCTCGTCGCAGATGATGAGGTCGAAGTCCCCAACACCCAGCCGCTGAGCCTCAGCGACCACATCGATCGACTGATAGGTCGCGAAGACGACTGTCATCCGCTGCTTAGCATGTCTCCCCGCGCTCATCCGCGCGGCCAAGGTGGATGCCTCGGTGGTGGCCGGCTCAGTCAAGTCGATGGTCGACAGGTCACCTTCGTCGTTGGCGATTCGTCGTCCGACCCGGACATCGGAGCACACCGCGAACGGCCGGATGTCGACGGCGGCCTCAGCCATCCACTCTCGCAGGGACTGCGACATCAACTGGATCGACGGCACCAGGAACAGCACCTGGCCGCCGGCACCCACAAGTTCCTCAGCGATCTTCAGCGACGTGAAAGTCTTGCCGGTCCCACAGGCCATGACTAACTTGCCGCGATCCGCGGTCGCTAGCCCACGCCGTACGTCCTCCAGCGCGGCCCGTTGGTGTGGTCTGAGTTGTTTGGGACCAGCAGTGGTCACCGCCTCGGGCGTCGACCAGGAAAACCGCGACCAGTCGATACGGGAGCTGTCGAGGAAACTGATGTCGACCCGCTGGACGTTGACCGACTGACCATGGATCGTGTCCTGGGCATTTCTCGACCACGACCTCGCGGTGTCGACGATGTAGCGGGCGACGAACTCGTCCTTGCCGGAGGCGCTGAGGAACGAATCAACATCCTTCTTGGCGATCTCACGATCGTCGGCATAGAACTTGCACTGGATCGCCGCCAACCCTCCCCTATCGCGATGCT
>JBOFLH010000590.1:0-5421 GCA_051657765.1 Nocardioides sp.
CTCGGATTCGATGAGACCTACTTCTGGCCGGCGCTCCTCGGAGCTGAAGGCAGCCGAGCGGCAAGCCAAGCCGAGGTAGTGCAGCTATGGCCCACCCGGAACAACGTCCCGGAGGAGGTGTGGCGTTCGTTGTTCGGGCAGGCAGCGGAGCAGATCGACGTTCTGGTGTACGCCGGAGGGTTCCTGATCGAGGCATACGACCTCGTGGAGGTCATCGAGCGCCGGAGCGCCGCAGGTGTTCGCTTCCGGATCTTGCTCGGGGACTCGCGCTGCGAGCAGGTCCGTATCCGGGGTGAGGAGGAAGGGCTACCGACGCTAGCGGCTCGTTGCCGTTCAACCCTGGAGTATCTGGCCTCGGTCGCAGGCCTGCCTGGCGTGGACATCCGGCTCCATCAAACCGTGCTCTATGCCAGCCAGTACCGGTTCGATCACGCGATGCTGATCAACAACCACACCTACGGATCGTGGGCATCGAGGTCCCCGGTCATGCACCTTGTCAACGTGCCCGGTGGCCACCTCTTCGACTACTACGACCAGGCTTTCGAGCGGGTCTGGCAGACCGGTCAGTCAGTAGGCTGAAGGCTGTGAGCACGCGGATCGACTACTACGAGGACCCGGCCGCGCCGGTCGCGAACAGCATCCGACCGAGCGCCGCAGCGCTGGTCATCCGCGACAACGCCGTACTGCTGACCCAGCGCAGTGACAACGGCAACTGGTCCATGCCAGGCGGGGCACAAGATCCCGGCGAGTCACTGAGCCGCACCGCCGTCCGGGAGACCTTCGAGGAGACCGGTATCCGCATCCGGCTCTGCGGCGTCGTCGGGATCTACACCGATCCCCGGCACGTCGTGCATTACACCAGCAACGACGAGGTGCGTCAGGAATTCACCGTGGTCTACCGAGCCGAATACGTCGAAGGCAACCCCACGCCCAGCGACGAAACCACCCGTGTCGAGTGGATCGACCGCGAGAGCCTCAGCGATCTGGTGATGGACCGAAGCCAACGGATGCGGTTGGAGTGGGGCCTTGCTCATACCGAGACGTGGATCGACCCCTCAGGCGACTGACACACCCGGCTGAGCAGCGGTCGTGCCTTCTCGATGAACGCCGAGACCACATGGCCCGGTCCGTACCGGCGCACGATCTCATCAAGACGGTCGTCGACCCGCACCGTGAGGCCAGTCGGCCCGGTCGTCATGTCGGCCCACCACAGCACCCGGTGAGCGGCGTCCAAGTCGCGCTCCACGGCGAACTCACGGTAGACACCCAGGTCGATGCCACGCTCACGTGCCTCATAGGTGCTCGCTGAGTGGTGAATCACGAGATGGCAGACCTCGACCGGGAACCCTTGTGCAGCCAAGAACCGCGCACCATCGAGCGGGTGAAATCCGGTAGTTGGATATCCGTAGCCGATGTCGTGCAGCAACGCCGCAGTAACCGCCGTATCGCGAACATCTGGTTCGAGCCGGTGCACCTGCATGGCGACCTTCAGGCCAACCGCTACCGAGTGCGCTCGACGGTCGGGCTCCAACACGTCAAGCAGCGCCGCCGTAGCTCGACCACCAGTCTCCATGCCTTCGCATGGTACGGGCGAGCGGGCACTCCGCTGAACACAGGCCGCGGCGCCCTCAACCCTTACGGTCTGAACCCGGCATGCCAGACCAGCCTCGACGAAGGAGGGGGAGCTTCGTTCCCCAGACGCCGTCTACGCCCCAGCCGTCCCGCTTGTGCCACTCGATTGCGTTGAAGACCGCCGCGGGTTTGGCCGGGCCGCCCGGCCAACGTCCACCGATGCTGCCGTACCCCAGTCCCGAAACCGCCAACCAGGTCGCAACCAGCATTCGCGGCAACCACGCAGCCCACGAGCGACGCTGACGCGCTGCCCTCGTCAGCGCTACCAATCCGCTGTCCGATGTCGCACATCCCCGACGGACGCGTGTCGCACATCAGTCGCCGGAGCACAGGTCCTTTCGGTCCCGACCTTGACAACTTTCTATACGTATTCAAGACAGCCCCCCAACAGGGGGCTGTACCGCGCCGCCGCCACAGGACAGCCGCACCGCCCGCCGCCCCTGGAGGGGCTCTGGGCGGACGGCCTCGGCTGGCGCACCTAGACGATTAAGCAAAGAAAGAGCTCGGGCCGACGAAGCTGGTCGGGCCGGATTCCGGCGCTGAGCTTGCCCGCGAGCCCTGACGCAGTCGGCCATGGGTTTGGCCTCATTCATTCATCGGTTAGCCCAGGCGCATACCGAGAGAGTGACGAAGCCAGCAAAGGCGAGCCAGAGCGATGCCTGCACACCTCGGTGCTTTCTCCAGGCGATGTCGCTCATTGCAACGAGTAGCTGTGACAGCGCAGGCAGCAGCTCAGCGTTGCTGAGCTTCGCAGCAAGCCCTTCGGGGCTCCAATGGCGAACGTGTCCGAAGTAGATGAAGTGGTCCGGCCACTCGCGACTCGCCGCGCGACCTCGAAGGCGCGGTTTCACCACATTACCTGCGCAGACCACCCCGGCTATGAGAAGAAAGATGCCAAGCGCAAAAGTCGTAATCTCGAATTGGCCTTCGAGAGAACCGAAGAGCGAACCCTTCTTGGTAAACCCTGCGACCGCCACTAGGACGGCGGACTCGATTGCGAGGGCGAATGATGCCTTCTGATCGACGTTCGTCGTCCAAGCCGCGACGGCTCCATGGATGCGCCATGCCGTCTCGATGCCTGGGTCGATCGTGGTTGTAACCTGGTGATCTTTCGGCCCCCGCATCCATCGCGTTAAGGCTTCCACCAGTATGAACTTCCATAGTAGGTTACGTTTCGACCACCGAAGGACTTAGTGCCAATCTTGCTCCACATATTCGCGCCTTTCGAATATTTAGCCTCATCAGCTATGTGGTCGTAAACATCGGCCGAGATGTACGTACTCTTGGAACCGCGTTCTTCACTAAGCTTCGCGGCAATGTTTGGAGCGTGGCCGATTGAGATGAGGTCGTTGTCACCGCGAACGCCGCCACGCACGATCATCGCGCCACCAGTGTCGATACCAATGCCGTGATTCATGGTCCACGCGAAATCATCCCATTCGGCGATCAAGGCAGGACGGATAACGTTGACAACTGCCCAATTGATCTGGAGCGCCGCCTTAACTGCGCTTGTATTCTTGCTCGATCCGACAAAGATTCCCATCACACGATCCCCGTCGAAGCTGCGAATCTCGCCTCCGCGCGCACGAATCAGTTTGCTCGCAGCATTCAGGTAGCACCGAATGACCTTCGCGGCACACCAATCCCTGAAGCCCTGCACCAGACCCGTCGAATCGGCCATGTCCGCATAGAGGTAGGTCGCAGTGAGATCGACTGCCCCATTGCCTAGGGCAACGGTGTCGGTTTCGGGCACAACCTGCCCAGACCGTCGACTCCAAGTAGCGTCGAGGACGCCCTTGACCCCTGCTTCCACATCATCACTAAGTGCCATGGATTCCTTCCCGTTGTGCGAGACCTTAGACGGCGCCACTGACGATCAGCTACTCCGGGACTGCATGAACCCGTTGGGTCGTTAGATTGGGAGCTAGGTCGCGTCCCGCGCGGATAACGTTGCCAAGAGCATCAGGGACGCGGCATTGTTGAGCCATGCCAACCCCGGATGCGTTGGCCACGCCCAAGCGTCGTACAAGCGCGGCCTGTCCATGACGCTGGGGATCGCGTTCGCCGCTCGCGACTACGTCGGAGTGGTAACTGACCGGCGACTCACCGTGGCGGGTAAGAACACACCGATCTCAGATGACGAGCACAAGAGCGGCGTCGTCATCCTGCGTGATGGGCGTCTCACCTACACCTTCGCCGGGCTTGCCACGGTCGGCGAGATCTCGATAGCCAGGTGGACTGCCGAACACCTCGGCAAGGCGGCCGAGCACGCGACCACAGTTGAGGACACTCTCGAAGAGTTCGCGCGAACGCTCAGTGATTTTCTTTCGTCACTCTCTGTTGTCGCAGAATACAGGCGACTGACTATTACCTTCGCCGGCTACAAGGACACGCCCACCGGCGCGACAACGATCGTCGCGCTCACGAGCAACTTCCAGGACTTTGACGGCGGCGAGGTCGATATACCAAGACAGACGGTCGATGTTCACTTCTCCTACCCGTCGGCCGATCAGGGTGAGATCGTGTTCATTGGCGCCAGGCCACCGGAGAACGCTCACCTCGGCCGCCTCGTCGGGGCGCTTGCCAATCCGTCGGCGTCGCCACAGCAAGCTGTCTTGGCTGCAGTAGCGGGCATCCGCGCGTGGGCATCTGACCCGGCATCGGCCGGCGTTGTTGGTCAGGCGTGCAGCAGCGCGCTGCTGACGCGCAACCCTGACCATGGGAGCTGGGTTGAGTACCACCCGGATAGACCGGCCGCTTCGATGCGACTACCGTCGTACACCTATGCGCGCTGGGATGACTACGGTGCGGTCATCGTCTTCGATGTAGAGGCCGTGGCGCTAGACGCAACGGGATCTCCGCGAATCTCGAAGGTGCCCGCAACGGGAGGAAATCGAATATGTCCATGTGGGAGCTGCAAGAAGTACAAGCATTGCTGTGGCAAGGGCGTGAGAAGACCTCCTGCCGGTCTGGATCTCAAATTTGATTTCATGTATTTGAAGGTGCCACAGGCGAGAGCTTCCGTGATCAGGCCTGGACCAGGCAGCATCCGAATAGGGCCCGACGGAACCGGGCCTGTGCTTTCCGTCAAGCAGCAGGCGATCTATCAGTGGCGGCGGCGATCGCAATCTCCACGGTGACAACGGCGGTATCTGAGTTCGGTGGTGCGGAGGGTAGGCGCCGGAGTCGCTGGCTGCGATCTATCGTGAATGCGTTGACCGCCGGCTCGACTACCGGTGGTGTAGTCCGTGGAAGGCCAGCCCGGATCGCCGCCTCCAGGCCAGGAGTGAATTTCGGCTCGAAGATAGTGGGTTCGGGTCGTGCCGAGTGGTTGTCCGAGAGCGCTTTCGGGCGAACCGGTGGGTATGCCAGAGGTGATGCTGTCAGGTGAGAACATCGACGGTAACTGCTAAAAGTGCTAGACGCCATTAGCGGTCCACGCCTGGCGTGTATCCCTCTACGCACCGGGCACGTACAGCAGGAAAGTACAGCAGCCAGATCGACCAACCGTGGTCACCATAGCTCCCGACGAATCCCGTCAGAGCGCGATCAGTCGCCGATGATCGCTTTGCCTTGAGTTTGCAAACAGGTGTCATCGACTAAACTCAGCCTAGTGCTGTGTCTTTGATTTGAGTTGTGTGAGGGTGGTGCGGCCTCGTTGGACTTTCTGGAGGATCTGGTCTGCGGCGGCGTGCCAGATGAGGGGTTTGGGGTTGTTGTTGCGGTGGGTGGTCCAGGTGGTGATGGCCTCGATCAGGTCGGGGACGCTGGTGAAGGTACCGCGGCGTA
>JBOFLH010000591.1:0-1850 GCA_051657765.1 Nocardioides sp.
TAGTGTTGGGCCGCCGTGGCACCTGCGTCGCGTGTCGAATAGTCCACTGCGTCGCGCGCTAACGCCCAGTTCTGGACGTAGAGCGCACTGGCTTGCACCTGCCGAACAGTGTTGTCCCATTGTGTACGCGGAAGCCAGAACCATGCCGTCCACAACGAGACGAGCAGCACCAGGAGGGCCGACGGCAGCAACCGCCGAGCGCGCCGAGCCCAGAACCGCCAGACGTTTAGCCGCCCGGTCTCCTCGACCTCGCGAATCAGATGACCAGTGATGAGGTAACCGGAGATCACGAAGAAGACGTCAACCCCGATGAAGCCCCCCGGGAGCCGATTCGGCCACAGGTGATACACCACAACCAAAAACACCGCGACGGCGCGCAAGCCCTGAATATCCGGGCGAAACCCGCGATCCGTGGCGCCACTACCGGTGCTCATAGCTTAGGTGCGATCACGGCATCGACGAACCGCTCCGCGGCGCGTCCGTCCTCGAGATCGAGGTAGGTCCGGCGGAACCTCTGATAGTTCTCGGCCCAGCCCGTTCGCAGGCTGCTCAGGTCGCCAAGATGTTCAATCACCTCGGCGGTGGTGCTGACCAATGGCCCGGGTGCGGTCGGCTCGAAGTCAAAAAGCCAGCCCCTGGTCTCGATGTACCGGTGCAGGTCGGGAACGAGGTAGATCATAGGCTTGCCGGTCACCCCGAAGTCGAAGCGCAGGGAGGAGTAGTCGACCACACCGACATCGGCCGCTAGGTAGAGGTCGGAGACTTCAGGGTAGTCGGTGACGTCGATGATCGTGCCCTTGGTGCCTACCCGGGTGTTGGTACGCGCGTGGAATGCATGCCCACGCACCATCACAACCATGTCGTCACCGAAGGCTTCGTCGACCATCTCGATGTCAAGGAAGTCCGACATCGCCGCTCGATGGTTGTGCCTGGCCAGGTAGTCGCGAAAGGTAGGGGCATAGAGCACGGCAGTCTGATCAGCTCGAATCCCCAGCGAATCCCGGGTGAGTTGCCGAATGCGCTCGGCGTCCGCGCTCAGCAGTATGTCGTTGCGTGGGTAGCCGATCTCGAGTACCGGACCGTCGTACCCAAAGGCGCGAGTCAACAGCGGCGTTGCGTAGCTGGCGGGCGAGAGGAGGTAGTCCCATTCGGCCGTACGGCGGTGATAGGAATCGATCTGTTCTTGGGGAAACGATAAGGCGCGCCAGTGTGGCAGCCCCATCTGCTTGAACGGGTAGCCGTGGAAAGTCTGCACCAGGATCTGCCCGTCAGGCTTCAAGTGGTAATCCGGCTGGTACATGTTGTCGACGTAGTAGGTGACGCTGGCCAGCAACTCAAACCACTCCGGGCTGTTCACTAACACGGCAATGCCGCCTTCAGGTACGATCAACGAGTTGTTCTGGACCGCCCAATACACCGGCAGGTCGCAACCTCGGCGGGTGAGTTCCGCCTGGATGGCAAGTCCGTTGTCAGTGGCCAACTCCCCGAAGTACGAGCGGAACAGAATCCCCCGGTGAGTTGCCACGCCACGCCGGGTGCGGGCCCGCCGAGTAACCCGACCTAGCTCGGCGCGCCGGTCCGGACGGCGGTGCGCAGGTGGGATCGACACCCGCAAACCACCACCGGGATTTCGGCCCACCATCAGGTCATGAAGGTCGGTGGTTCGCCGCATCGGCAGCGTCCGCAGCAACCCGACCGACAATCGCGCCGAAACCGGCGAACCCTCGTCCACGCTCACCACCACGTCGTGCTCGCCCGGTGGGAGGGGCGCCGTCTTGAACCGATAGACGTCGTGGGTCAGTTCGAGTTCCACGTCGAAGTGCCCATCATGGACCTCGGCAAGCACTTTC
>JBOFLH010000592.1:0-3991 GCA_051657765.1 Nocardioides sp.
GTGGGTGATTACGCTCAATGAGGTGTGCGGGCGCCAGTTCAGTGACTTGTTTCTTCGACTGGCACCAGCTCCATATGGCTACATACTCCGATTCGCCAAGTCCAATGGGTGGGCCGGAGTACCGTCGGGCTCGCAGTTCGATCACGTGAACTGCGGTGAAGGAACCGGCGGACTGGGAGGCGAGTTCGGAAACGCCGTGCTGATGCTCGGCTGGGATCAGTCATACCCCTCGGACTACTACTATCCCGGACAGGCGCCGGATGTAGATCAGCGAGTCTTTTCGTGCCTAAGGGTTGCCACCTTCTTCGGATATCGACGTGGATGTGTGACCCACCTGAATCCTGGCGAAGGACAGGAGACGTACGCCAAGAATGCGTTCGACCTACATATTCTGACTGGCGACAAGGTGATTCTGGGTGCCGATCGAAACACGACCAACTGGGGGGTGTTCGGATCTTTCCCCGAAGTCGACACGGCCTCTCCGAAGTTGCGGACCTTCTACAATGGAAATCCCGACAAGAAGTACGATTGGGTCTTCGGAGGTCCAGGACATGGCACAGTTGCCGGTACATGGCGGTATTGTTCACCGAACTCGGTGACGCCGACGAGTGATCACTGCATGCTTCTTGGGCGTTTCAATATCTGAAGGGCATTCGAGGCTGGGAGAACTGCGTCTGACCTTCGTGCGATGTCGGCGCTCGTACCGCTGCAGAGCCGATTCAGCCCCTCGAAATCGGCCGCTGCGGTTGTCCGAAGAACCGAACGGATGGCGCAATTACGACAAGCACGCTTTGGGCCGGCCTGCGCAGCGCGGGCGTCCCTGCTCCGGGGGACAGTCGTTGCCGTGCTTGCGCGGTACACCTCGGTCGTCGGCTGCCGGTGCAATCACGATCACCGTGGGCCGCCGCACGGGGTTCGAGCCAATCAAGATCGCCCGAAGGGTCGATCGAGCTCACCCCCAACGACATCGGCGAGGTCGACCTGCGCGGTTCGCATACTCCTCACCCTCGTCGCGTCTGAGACCGAGGCGATGAGTTGGGCAGATAGTCCCGGGCATCTGCCCGGGTTCCGCGCTGATCTGGCGTATCGGCCGAAAGTACCCGCCGCTACAGCGAGTCCCGGCGCGTCGGCGAGGGCGACGAGTGTCGACGGAGGGAATGCCGGTGCGCTCGAGGATCCGAGAATCCATCCAACGAATGCAACGATGCGGCGCACGACGGCTCGGACGGGATCCCTGCGAGGACAGAGCTCGGCCGGTGTGGCACCACATGCCGCACGGCTCGAATCGAATTCATAGTGGCTGGAGAATCGCAATTCGGCGAACGGCTGCCTTCAGTCCGCAAGGAACGCTTGCCGTTGGCAGTCGATGATCGGCGAAGACTCGAAGCGTAGGACGGGATGCTGGTAATCCGATTGGTAATCCACTGGGGGTGACTGGGTCGATCTCGTCGGACCACCCGGACCGAGAACCCTGACAGCACGGGCCTTTCTTCACCCGCCAGCACCTGTCGGACGGCTCCGGTCGAACTCTCAAGGTGACTCTGGATCTGTCGTCCGTGGTGCTCGGTGTAGCGAGACTGGGTGTCACGGCGACCCATAGGGCGGACGAGATCCTTGTCCGGACTGGTTTCGACGGGCCTGGGACCGCCTGTCGGACCCCCCGACCGGACTCGCAACGAACTGGATCGCTCCAGAAGGAGGCGGTGAGCTTCGCTGAAACGGGGGCGTTTGCCGCTGCCTATCCGATGATCGGCGAGACTCCGATGACAGGCCTGGATGCCGACAGTCCGATTGTTAGCCCACTGAGGTGATGCGGTCGATCTCGTCGAACTAGCCGGACCGGCAGGCCTGGAAGTCGGGCGGTTGGCTACTCGA
The DNA here is from genome assembly GCA_051657765.1 of Nocardioides sp. Classification (GTDB taxonomy): domain Bacteria; phylum Actinomycetota; class Actinomycetes; order Propionibacteriales; family Nocardioidaceae; genus Nocardioides. Next base: position 1,876 of record JBOFLH010000592.1, read on the forward strand.
CCCCCTCGGCCGCATTGCTCGGTTCGGGCTCAGATCGTGGTGCCGGATGGCTCGACCTCGTGAACTCTTGGCTGATCTGGCGCTGCGCTTGTCCAGGTCCGCTACGGTCCGCCCCACTGCCGGCCGTGGGAGGAACGGGTGGAGCTCGAAGGTGGATCGGCGCGCAAGCGTCTGAGTCGGTTCGGTGGTTGCGTGCTGCTCGCAGCCTCGCTCTTGGTCTGGTCGCCGCTTCGTTCGACGACGGCAGCCTCGGAACCCGCAGCGTCTTCGGCGATCACTGCTGCGGATCCGACGCCAGAGGATCTGCCCGCCATTGATGCTCCTGGTGATCGAGCGCCGATGCCGGAGCCGGCACAACCCCGCGACCCGGGTTTGGTCGACGTGCCCAAGCCGGTCGAGCCGGAGCCGTTGTCGTTGGACAGATTGCCTGACCCGAGCAGGGGCGAGGTCGACGCGACGCGGTCGTCGCCGACGCGCCTCGTCTGGCGGCAGCCCGACGGGTCGTTCGCCGCGGAGCTCACCGACGCTCCGAAGTGGTTCCAGGCCGAGGACGGCGACTGGTCGGAGATCGATGTGTCGCTGCAACCGGTGAAGGAACGCCCTGGCTGGTTCGCGACGACGGCGGGGGAGTGGAGCGCTCGTTTCGGTCCTATCACACCGGATGGCGGCGGCGTCGAGGTCGTCGAACCGGGGGGTGAGCTGATCGCTTGGCGTCCCGCGGAGCGCCCGAAGGAGATCCAGCCGGAGGTGGCGAAGGACGGGCTGTCGGTGACCTACCGGGAGGCATGGCCCGGAGTCGATCTCGTGTACCGACTTTCGACGGTTGGTGTGCGCGAGGAGATGGTCATCGCTGCGCCCGAGTTCGTTCGCGACTTCTCGTTGGATGTGGATCGTCCGATCGTGCGTGACCTCGACGCGGAACGTGTCGCTGATTCGCTGGAGGGAGCGCCGGAGGCCCGTAAGGCCGTCGATCGGTTCAAGTTCGAAGGCCTGGATTCGGTGCATCTGGGCGCGCCGATCGTTGCCGATGGCAAGGGTGCCGAGCAGCTGGAGGCGCCGGTGGTGTCTCGGGTGGAGCGCTTCGGTTCGCTGAGTCGATGGGTCGTTGGTGTGGACGCGAAGTGGGCGGCGAGCCAGCCGTCTGACGCGTATCCGTTGGTGCTGGACCCGGACCTGACGATCGGTCCCCTCGAGGCCTCTCCCACTCGCTGGCTGGGCATGAAGACCTGGTCGGGCGGCTGGTACCTGTGTGGCTACCAGTACCAGGCGGGCCTGGACTTCTGCTGGCCGAGGGTCGGGAACTCGAACTCGCCGGTCACGCCGAGCCAGAACCGCACGATCGCCGAATACGACACCGCAGCGCTGCTAGGCGACGAGGCCGGGGTCATCAAGACGGTGCAGGACGCAGGAGTTCTGTTCACCTACTTGAGCGGGAACACGACATCGCGAGTGACGAAGGTGTATTCGCCCTCTACGTGGGACTGGGCTGGCGCTGCGGCGACGTATCGCACGCAGGTGAATCTGGCGAGTGGTACGGCGCTGGCGGACGTGGAGGCGTGGGTCAACAAGAACAGCGTGACGAAGTTCAGCTACCTCGGCGAGGAGTCAGCAAGCACTTACACGTACAAGGACGTGACCGCGGGTCTGTTCGTGACGTGGACGGAGAACTACGAGCCGTGGATCACTGATTTCACGGTGCCGTCGGTGCGTACGACGAGCTACACGCCGTTGACCGCGACCGTGGATGACCCGGACACCAACGGTTTGAAGTACACGTTTGAAGTCGCTCGGTCGCCTGGGTTCGAGGCCGGCACCACCGTCGACACGCAGGTCCATGGGTGGACCTCGTCGAGGACGGTCACCCGGTGGATGAACGGTCTGAAGGACGGCACCAGCTACTGGGCGCGAGTGAAGATCGAGGACCAGAGCGGGTTGTGGTCACCGGTCATGTCGACCGTCAAACCGTTCCGTGTTGATATGCGGCTGGGCGGCGGTGGTGGAGGCGTTGCACCGATGGACACCGCAGGTCCGATCAGCGTCAACCTCGTTACTGGCAACGTCTCCACGTCAGTGTCGACCACGTCGTACCCGGTCGTGGGTGGGTCGCTCGGCCTGT
>JBOFLH010000593.1:0-2809 GCA_051657765.1 Nocardioides sp.
GGCCTCGTTGGACTTTCTGGAGGATCTGGTCTGCGGCGGCGTGCCAGATGAGGGGTTTGGGGTTGTTGTTGCGGTGGGTGGTCCAGGTGGTGATGGCCTCGATCAGGTCGGGGACGCTGGTGAAGGTACCGCGGCGTAGCCGGCGGTCGGTCAACTCCTTGAACCAGCGCTCGATGAGGTTGAGCCATGAACTCGAGGTGGGGGTGAAGTGTAGATGCCACCGGGCTCGTCGTGGATGGGCCAGCCAGTCGGTGACTTCGGGTGCTTTGTGCGCGGACAGGTTGTCCAACACGACGTGGACATCGAGTGAGCGCGGGACTTGTTTGTCGATCAGTTTGAAGAAGGCCAGCACGTCGGCTGCGGTGTGCTGTTTGCGGCATTGGGTCAACACCTCGCCGGTGGCGATGTTCAACGCGGCGAACAGGTCGGTGGTGCCGTTGCGTTTGTAGTCGTGGGTCATCGTGGCGGCTCGGCCTCGGACCATCGGCAGGCTGGGCTGGGTCCGGTCCAACGCCTGGCATTGGGTCTTCTCATCGAATGAGAACACCACCGCTTTGGCGGGTTGAGTCGGTCTGGGGCGCGGTGGCGGGATTGCTCCCGGTCCGTTTCCCCAGACCGCTCGCCGAACCCGGCGTGCGCCTCTCGACGCACCGGGCTCTCCACAGTCGCTGTCGTCAGGCTGTTTCGGGCAGGTTCCAAGGGTTGGGGATGGTGTTGCCGCGGTAGCGGTATCGGGTGACCGGCACCGCCGCGAGGTTGAACAACGCGGTCCCGTCTGCGGTGATCGGCTTCCAGCGCCCATCGGGCGTGGTGAACCGTGCACGGACGTCCTTCCACCTCCAGCGGTGCAGCCTGCGCAGCCACCTGATGACCCGCCACCACACGAAGTGGGACAGAGCCTTCAGGGTGCGTTTGCAGGCCGCGTGCTTGAGGTAGTTGGCCCAGCCGCGCATGATCTGGTTCAGCCGGATCAGCACGACCTTGGGGTTCTGCTGGGACTTCCTGCGGGTCAGCGCACGGATCTTGGCCTTCAGCGACCGGATCGGCCGGTCGGCGATGAAGGTGTAGACGTGCCACTTGTTGGTGCCCCTCTTGCGTTTCCACCGGATGTGGAAGCCGAGGAAGTCGAACCCGTCGCTCATGTGCACCACCGCGGTCTTGGACTCCGAGAGCCGCAGACCGACGGGGTGGAGCACGTACGCGATCTCTTCGCGTAGGGCCTCGACGTGGGCCCGGCCGCCGTGCACGAGAACGACGAAGTCATCCGCGTAGCGGACCACTCGCCACCTCGGCAGGCCATGGACCCGCCGCCTGCTGCGCAGATAGGCCGTGGACATAGTCCCGCCCGGCCGCCACGCCTCGTGCAGATGCTCATCGAGCACCGACAAGGCGATGTTGGCCAGCAGCGGAGACAGGATGCCTCCCTGCGGCGTCCCGGTATGGGTGTCCTCACAGTCGTGGTCCTCGGTGAGGACGCCGGCCTTGAGGAACGCCTTGACCAGGGCCAGTACGCGCTTGTCCTTGACTCGTCTGCGCACCAGGTCCATCAGGGCCGTGTGGTCGATGTTGTCAAAGCACGCCTCGATGTCAGCGTCCAGCACCCAGCGGTAACCCTGGGTGCCGTACTGGTGGATCTCAGCGATCGCGTCCTGGGCTCGCCGCTTCGGCCGGAACCCGTAGGAGACCGGCTCGAAGTCGGCCTCGAAGATCGGTTCCAGCACCAGCTTCAACGCAGCCTGGACGACCCTGTCGGTCACGGTCGGGATGCCGAGTTTCCTCAGTTTCCCCGAACCGCCCGGCCTGGGGATCTTGCGCTCCCGCACCGGCAACGGCCGAAACGTGCCCGCCTTGAGTTGGGCGCGCAGGTCGTCCAGGAACCCCGGCGCCCCGATCTGCTCCTCGACGTGGGCGACGGTGAGGCCGTCCACGCCAGCAGTCCGGGCACCGGTGTTGCCCGCGACCCGGTCGAACGCCACGATCAGCGTCGCCGGGTCGCACACGAAGTTGAACAGGTCGTCGAACCGGCGACCGGGATCGGCCGCCGCCCAACGGTGAAGCTTGGTCTGCATCTCCGATACCCGCCGACGCGGACCCACTGGACCCACGACTGGCAAAGCGCCACCATCCGGCGGTGCCTCTCTCGGCATTACAGCATCCTTCCCTTCTCGAAACTGCTGCCGCCCTTCCCCATGTGCACGGGCTTTCCCCGGCTCGGAGTACTACGACGGCTCCGCCGCGTCTCGACCCGATCGGTCGACGATGGACCCAGCCCAACCGCCGCGCTGGCAGCACAAAGCAGGGCGAGGACCGAGACGGTTCCCACGTTCACTGATATTCGCTCGATGGAGGAGGAGCCCAACTCTGTCCCTGTGGCATAGCCATGGCTACCCCGCAGCACTTCGCCATGGCCTCCCTGACCGACATCCGCAAGCCAGCCCGGGAGTTCCCCGCCGACCCGGGGGCCCGACGGGTACGCACCACGCCCGGCCCAGATCCGCCAGATTCGAGCCGGTTTACCTTTCGAAGGACGTACGCACGCTGGTTCCTCGCGTACTCCTTTCCATCACGCTTGCCGGACCCACGTCATCTGGCAGTACTGACGCGTCCCGGCGTTGTCGGGGCTGCTCCCACCCGCACCGGCACCTCCCGGGTCAGGCTGCCCCCAGCTTCACCGCTCCTGCTGCGACAGGTGCGGCGGCGAAGGTCTCTCACCTCCGCTCGATTCATCAGCGCCTCGTGGCGCACGCGGGTCCAGGTAGAGACCGACGACGTCGATGAGTTTCTCTTCGAACAACGGGTCGTTGCTGAT
>JBOFLH010000594.1:0-10478 GCA_051657765.1 Nocardioides sp.
CGGCGGAAGCCCGGATCGTCCGCGTCGTGGGAGGAACGGAGCAATGACCACCCTTCGCCGCCGACTCCTTGGCCTGCTGGCCCTGCTCCTCATCTTCGGCATCATCGTCGGACTCCCGTCCGTGCTGCTCGCCGTTGGCGCCAACCCGTTCGCCAGCGGCATGCCCAGCCTGGACGGCATCAAGGACGCTCTCACCTCACCCGACGACGGCACACTCGCCGTCGGCGTGATCAAGGTCGTTGCCTGGGGCTCATGGGTGTTCCTCACCGTGTCCATCCTGGTGGAGGTCCTCGCCCGGCTCCGCGGCGTGCGCGCTCCTCAGCTGCCTGGTCTGCGCGTCCCCCAGAACGCAGCCCGCGGCTTGGTCGGCGCAGCCATGATGCTGTTCGTCGCGCTCCCCACCGGGGTCGCCGCCGCAGCCCCCGCATCGGCAGCCCCTTCAACGACCAGCACCATCCAAACGGCGCCAGCCACCGTCAGCCCACCCGTTGCAACCCCTCCCACCCCTCAGGCCAGCAGCGCACCCGCGCAGCAGGCGTCAGCACCCACGGTCGAGCACACCGTCAAACGCGGAGAGACCCTCTGGTCGATCGCCGATGACCGCCTCGGCGACGGCCGCCGATACAAGGAGATCGTGGCGCTCAACCAAGATGTCCTCGGTGACAAGCCTGGGTTCATCAAGGCCGGCCAGAAGCTCAACATCCCCGCGCCCCCGGTCCCCGCGGCAGGCACTGTCATCGTCGAGCAGGGCGACACCCTCTCCGACATCGCCCACGAGCAGCTCGGCGATGCCAGTCGCTACCCAGAGATCTTCGAGGCCTCCAAGGCGATCACGCAGCCCGGGGGAGCACACCTGACCGATCCCGACGAGATCGACGTCGATTGGACCCTCAACATCCCCGGGGCCGCCGCCCCCGCTGCCGCGGCACCGGCTCCTGCCATCCCGGCCCAGCCCGTATCCCCAGCGCCCCCGCCGGCGGCCGAGCCGACCCCCACCGCCTCCCCGGCGCCGCAGAACGCGAGCCCGACACCGCCGGCCGCCGCATCCCCAGACACCTCCGTGGGAAGCGCAGATGCCGCACCGGCGGCCGCGGACGACTCTCAGGACGAGTCGCCGTGGGTGGCCCGTACGACCTACGGCGTGGGAGCGCTGCTGGCCGCAGGGGTCATCGCGCTCATCACCCAACGCCGACGCACCCAGCAGCGCCGGCGCCGCCCCGGGCAACGTCTGCCCATGCCCACAGGCGACGCGGCCCTCATCGAACAGGAGCTCCGCGCCACTGCGGACGCGCTCTCGATTGAGACCGTTGACGTCGCCCTGCGCACGCTCGCTCACGCCTGCGCCCAGAACGACCAGCCACTGCCGGCCGTCCGGGCCGCACGGTTGACCGCCGACCAGTTCGACCTCTACCTCGCCCACCCTGCCGTCCTGCCCGCACCCTGGACAGGGACCGCCGACGACACCGTCTGGACGCTCGAGGTGGAGAACACCACCGGCCTCGACGACGTCGACCTCGCCGACGTCCCCGCGCCCTACCCCGCCCTGGTCACCATCGGCCATGACGACGAAGACGGCCACGTCCTGCTGGACCTGGAGTACCTCGGCACCCTCGGCGTCTCAGGCAAGGACGAAACCGCGACCCGCGAGATCCTCGCCGCCCTGGCCATCGAGCTCGCAAACTCCACCTGGGCCGACGACCTCCAAGTCACGCTCGTCGGCGCCTTCCCCGACCTCGAGGACACCCTTCAGACCGGGCGAATCCGCTACCTGCCCTCCGTCGGTCGCATCATCGAAGATCTTCTTCACCGGGCCGACATGGATCGCCAAGCCATGTCCGGAGACGGGGTCGACGACCTTCACCAGGCCCGGGTTGCTGGCGCAGCGCCAGACACCTGGTCACCTGAGATCGTCCTGTTCGCCGGCGAGATCACGGCGCGCCAACGCAACCAGCTCGAGCAGCTCGTCAGTGAGGCCCCCCGGGTCGCCCTGGCAACGATCACCACGGGACTGAACGTGGGGGACTGGGGTCTCGAGCTTGGTGGTGCCGCAGGCTCCGAGTACGCCACCCTCAACCCCATCGGCTTGCAGCTGCGTCCGCAGCGTCTCCCCGCCGAGCAGTACGGCCACCTTCTCCACATCGCTTCCCTCGCCGACGTCGACGAGCTCGCCGCCGACTCGACGGTGACTAGCGCGAGTCCCTCACTGGCAGAGGTCGAAGCCATCACGCCGCTCGACGAGCCGGCTGGCCCCGCTTCTGCGATGCCCGAGATCAGTCTCGACCAACTCACAGACACTGCCACAGACCCTGTCCCTCAGGACCCCGCAACAGTGTCCACGGACGTCGACCAGGACATCGTCGACCAGGACGTCGAGCAGGACGTCGAGCAGGACGTCGAGCAGGACGTCGAGCAGGACGTCGAGCAGGACGTCGAGCAGGACGTCGAGCAGGACGTCGAGCAGGACGCGGTTGCCGTCGATGAGGAGCCCAACCACGATGTGCCTGGCGTTAGTGAGGCCTCCACGTTCCCAGAGCCCTCACACGATCCGACGAACCTCTCTGCTCCGGTGCCCGATGCCAGCCGGGCCAGTGTCCCGAGCGTCGAGCAAGATCCTGCCCCCGCGACTCAGGAGGTTCCGGTGCGCCCGCTGCCGATACCTGCACCCCGGATCCTCGTCCTGGGCCCAGTTGACCTCCTCAACGCCACCGGGAAAGTCGAGCCGTCCAAGCGCTCTCGACTCCTGGAGTACGCCGCCTACCTCGCGCTCACGCCGGGCGCCTCGCACACCGCGATTGACGACGCGATCTGGCCTGACCGCAAGAACGAAGACAACCTCAACACCCGAAACACCGCCACCAGCAAGCTCCGTCGTTGGGTGGGCGCCGACCCCGTGACCGGCGACGAGCACTTCCCGCGGTTCCAGGCGGGGGAGGGGTACGCCTTCGCGCCCAGCGTCACCACCGACGCAGGGGACTGGGACGACCTCATCGGGCACGATCCGCTGAACGCCTCTACAGAGAACCTGGAGTCCGCTCTCGCGCTCGTCCGTGGCATCCCGTTCGAGGGGGCACACCGAAAGCGCTACGCCTGGTCAGAACTTCTCAGGCAGCGCCTCATCAGCGAGATCGTCGACGCCTCCTACGAGCTCGCCCGACGGCGGCTGATGGAGGGCCGTTGGAGGGGCGCCGAACAAGCCGTCGTCGTCGGGCTGCGAATCGAGCCCGCCCAGGAAAACCTGTGGCGTCTGCGGATCCTCGCGGCTCACGAGTCACGCAACCCGGTCGCCGAAGCCGAGGCCATCGAACGACTCCTGACCATCACCGAGCAGCTCGAGTGCGACCTCGAACCAGAGACCGAGCAGCTCCTGGCTGCACTCAAGAACCCCGGCACCGACTTCGACAAGCTCATGGCCAATGCCCTCTAGGAGAGATGACCTCATGAACCGCCACACTCAGCGCCTCGCCGTCATTGCGGCTCTAGCCGTCACGGTCGGTGCATTGGGCGCGTGCAACTCGTCGGGTCCAGGTGCTTCGCCGACGCCCACACCGTCCAGCCCATCGCCGACTAAGACCAAGTCGCAGGCCGAACTTGACGCTGCAGCAGCAGGTGAGGCCGTCGTGCAGTTCTGGAAGGTGGTCGACGTGGTCGGCGCCGACCCCAAAAGCAAGATTGAAGACCTCAACAACGTCGCGCGAGGTGACGTCAACCTGCAGTGGACGAAGAACCTGTTCGATCGACGAGTCCGCGGCGAGCGCTTCATAGGTCATACGTCCGTCGAGGTGCTGTCTTCCACGCCGGCGAAGGCTGCTCGCACCCACGAGGTCGGTGTATGCCTCGATGTGAGCAAGCTCAACATCGTGGACAAGTCCGGGAAGTCCATCGTGCCGGCGAACCGCCAGCCGCGAATCGGCTACAAGTACCAGGTCGTTCAGGACGCTGCTACTGAGAAGTGGTACGTCTCGACAGAGGGGGCTCAAGGCTCATGTTGAACACAACGTGGCGAACCATCGCGGTGATGATTTCAGCTATCGCCATTGCCTTGGTAGGCTCAGCTGCCTCATGGGGGAATCCGCCGGTGACATGCCCCAAGGGCCAGGTGCTCGATCCCACGAGCCAAACCTGTGTCATCGACATCACCGTCCCACCGGGCCCGAAGGACCCAAGCACCCCACCGCCTCCAGGGGATCCCGACACGCCCCCGGTTGTGGTCGTCAAGTGCGTCGACAAGCAGCGCAACAACATCGAGGTGCCCTGCACGACTACGGCCTACGGCCCGAGCGCCTACTGGTCAAACTCATGGAACTGCTACGTCGCTCTCATCGACCCCCAGCCACCCAAGACCGACCCGGTCTGGCAGGGGCACACGGATGGGGCAATCTACGGCTGCGTGTACCCCTGGGGATTTGGTGGTTTCCCTGCCGCAGTCCAGATGTGGTCAGCAACTCCTCCTCCTGGTGTCATTCAACCCCCGGATCCATTGGTCCTCGCCCGCCGTGCCCTCGCCATGATGAACCTGAGAGCGGTGCAGATCGGAATCGTTCCCGAGGACCGACCCGGCAGCGTCGGGATCATCGGTCTGCCCACGTGGATGTGGGTGCAGAGCCCTTCACAGAGCACCTTCGGGCCCATCACTCGATCGGCGTCCGCCGGCGGCTACACCGTCACGGCCACCGCGAAGGTGTCAAAGGTTGTCTGGAGCATGGGTGACGGCAAGTCAGTGACTTGCACTGGCCCCGGGACTCCGTACGCGGACAACTACGGGAAGAAGAGCTCCCCGACCTGCGGACACACCTACACGCGCCAGGGGCGATACACGGTGACCGCAACGTCCTACTGGACTCTCACATGGTCGGGCATCGGACAGTCTGGGACCATCCCAATCGATTTCGCCACCTCAACGAACGTGACGATGGGGGAGTCTCAGGTCATCACGCAGTAGCCAGCTCTGGCGCGAGAAGGGCCCGTCCGAATCTGGACGGGCCCTTCTTCTGTCTGGCTACTGGCTCAGGCGCAGGCAGCCTCGTCCTTGTCGAGCGGGGTGTGGAGCTCGGCACGGACCGCTTCGGCGAGCCTGCGTGAGGCGCGCGAGCAGCGCTGTCGGATCGCGGCCTCGCTCAGGCCGAGGTCCTCAGCTGCGTCGGCGAAGCCAAATCCGGTGGTGCGCTCCGGGAGGTAGCTGGTCACGAGCAGCTGCGCTTCGGCGCGGGTGATGGTTGTGCTGCGCATGCCCCAGGCGATGACCTCGAGGAGGTCGGAGTCGGCGGTGAGCTCAACGGTGGGGTCGGGGTCGGTCTGGCTGAGGCCGGTCACCCAGGACTGATGGGTCACGCCTCGGGCTTCGTCGTCGGGGAGGTCGTGGGGGTCCACCGGGAGCTCGGGCTGGTGGCGGCGGGCGCCGGTAATCCTGTGCAGAGTGTCGAGCGCGAGGTTAGATGCGACCGCGCTGGTACGCCGTTCGACGGGGTAGTCGGCCATAACGTCCCAGAACTCGGCGATGGTGATGTGGCGCCGGTCCTCGGCCCAGGTGTCGCTGCCCGAGGTGCACATTCCACCGGCGTGGTTGGCGGTCTTGGCGAGCTTCGGCAGGAGTGCCTGAAGGACGACGCGCCCTGCGAGTTGGTGACCGCGCTGGAAGAGCTTGATGAGGGCGAGCAGGAGCTCGTTGGTGCGGTCGTGCCCAGCCGCGTCGATGGCGTCGACGATTTCACCGGGGAGGCTGAAGCCGGCGAGTGCTGGTTCGGAGCGTCCCCACCGGCGGATCGTGGTGGGGGTGCTGGGGGTGGTGTGCAGTCCGGCCCACTCTTGGGTGAGCTGTCGGTACAGCGATGACACAACGCCCTCGGGTGCGGTGTCGTGTTGGCGGAACATGCGGTTGATCGTCTTCACGGCTGTGGTCTCCTCCGCGCGGTTCATGTCGTGGACGCTATGAGCGCTTGCTGCGACCCGTCTACTCGGTGTGGGTCGCTCCCCTTCGTGAACTACTCAAGTCGTCGACCCTTGCCCAATCTCTTGCCCACTGCCGGACCGCCTCGAAGTTTCTTTGGGCAACCCGCCGCTGAGGGGTTGCCCATCACGGTGGGCAGGCCTGTGACCTGCGGAGATGCGTAATCCCAGGGGCGCCACGAGGTCCTGAAAAAGTGGCCGACGGAATCTCGCGAGGGCCTCGTCACAGCCATGCATCGAGCGTCACCTTCCGTAGGTAAGCCGCCCCCTCGCTGCCCAAGGAGAATCCTGATGACCCGTTCGTCGAATCGCGTGCCACGTGAGCTGGCTGATGCCGCTGCTGTCCACGCTGCCCGTGATGCCGTCGTGGTGGCCCTGGGCCCGTTGGCTGCCAGCCCTCTCGATGAGCAGGCGACATCGCGGATGCGGGCCGCTCTGGACCGCGCTCACAGCCCCGCTGTCCGTCAAGCGATTCGCCGGCTCTCCCGGCCTGGGGAGTCGCGCCCCCCGCTCCAGGCGGTCCCGCCTATGACGACTGACAGGACCGCCGACTCCCGCCAGCCGACGTACCGGCGGACCCGCCAGTTTGTGGTCGCGGACTTCGCACCGGAGGGGGCGGCATGAGCCCCAACCTGACGCTGCGTCGGCCCAAGAAGACGCATGTTGCAGATGACCCCATCCTCGGCGCCGACGAGGGTGCCGAGGACCTGCCACCGGTGGCGGACGGTCGCCACCAGGCCACCTCGGCTCTGGCGGCCAAGGCCGCCCCCGCGGGACTCCTGACGTGCCTGGTCCTTGGCCCGATCGGTGCCGTCGCCGGCGCCCTGGCTCTCGCACAGTCCGGCCAGTCCGCGCCTGCTGCTGTTGTCACCGCCACAGACCAGGCGAACGAACGAGCAGTCGTCGGACAGTTCGCACAGCAGGTCGTCGTCACCTGGCTCACCACAACCCAGGACAAGCCCGACGCCCTGCTGGCCCTGGTCAAGGATGCCCAAGTCTCCACGCTGTCCCAGACCCCCTTCGTCGTCGTCGACCCGGGTGTCGCCGGCATCGTCGACGTCAACGGCGTCTGGTCGGTGACCGTGGCTGCGACCGTCACCGACGCCCGCAAGAGCACCACTCGCCGCTACTTCCAGATCCCGGTCCGGTTCGACCGGGGGAGCGTGGCCGCGCTGACCTTGCCGGCACCTGTTGCCGCGCCGCCCGTCTCGGACGGCGACTCACGCGGTTACCGCGCCCAGATCGACACCACGACCGCCCTCGGCCAGAGCGTCGCCCAGTTCCTCACCGCCTACGTGGCCGGCTCGGGGGATGTCTCCCGCTACCTGACGCCCGGGGTCAGTCTCGTCCCGCTGTCGCCGGCTCCCTACACCAGCGTGCAGGTCTCAGAAATCCGCGTCGAGGGCAGCGAGCAGCCCGCGGCAAGCACCCCTCAGGACGGCACCCGTGTTCGCGTCCTCGTGCTGGCCACCGCGACGGTCACCACCAAGCAGACCTCGAGCGTGACCTATGCGCTCACGCTGACGGCTCGCGCCGGCCGGTGGGAGATCACTGCGATCGACCCCGCCCCCTCGCAGCCCACTCACACTCCCGACGCACCCTCAGCGCCGGAACCGGAGCCGGCCGAACCCTCGGCCGGCTCTTCCACCCCGACCGGGTCCATCCCCCCGGCCACCCCAACTCCGTAGGAGGAGCAGCACCATGTCCACACTCATTCAGCTGAGCAACGAGGTCGGCACCCACCTGCTGGCTGCCCACCCCTCGGTGTCACCTGCCGAAGGCGGCGAGGGCTTCCTTGACCTCCTCACGAAGAAGAACACCCAGACCCAGACCCTGTTCCGGGCCATCGCGGTCACCATCGGCATTGGCTTCGTGATCCTGCAGGCCATCATGTCGCGCGGCGCCATGGCCCGAATCATCGTGTCGATCATCGCCGCCGGCGTCTTCGTCTGGGGCGTCTGGAACGTCACGTCCATCAAGGACCGTGTCGGCAACGAGATGTCCTGGGGAGCCACGGTCACCGAGGTGTCGGCGACCGCTGCCACGCCCCTCGGTGTCGGTGCGCCACTTTCCCTCGCCTCCTCGGCCTGACCGCCTCGCTTCGACAGGTTCCACCGGACTGAGGATTGGAGAGGGCTCATGGCGACAACGACCAGCTCACGCGGCGACGACGACGGCGGATACGAGGTCGTCAAGTGGTACACCCGGGCGCGCCGCTTTCCCCAGCTGATCGGGAAGACCCCCGACGGCGCCACCATCTGGGGAGGCCCGTACACCTACACCCAGGTCATCGTTGGCGTGTCCATCATCGTCGTCGGCAGCAAGACGACGTGGCTCTGGGGCCACTTCGGGCTGATCGGCAACGCCGTGATCCTCTTGGGCGTCGCCTACGGCCTGGTGCTCGTCCTGGGCCGTCTCCCCATTGGCTCGCGCAACCCGATGGCGATCGCCAGCGGAGCACTCCGGGCGTTGAGCTCGCCCTCCCACGGTCGCCTCGGTGGTTCCCCAGTGCGGATCCGCCGTCCTCGTCGAGCCCGCTCACGGCTGGTGATCAGTGAGACACCTGCCACCGCACCGTCAAGACCCAGCTCGGTCGCGGCCGCCACCAGCTCTGAGCGTTCCCGCCCCCGCTTCCCTCGTCCGCGGTGGTCGCGACCCGCACCGTCCCAGCGCCCACCCGTGGCTGCGTCGCCGTCGATGAGACCCACCCCTGCTACCCATCCCCGCAGCTCGGAGACGCCCGCGCTGACCGGGGTCCAACGACTGCTCGCATCGTCCGGTGCACGGCAGGAGGACTGATGCGCACCCCTTCCCGTTCCATGGCCGCCAACCTGCGTTGGACCCGCTCCGGCGCCGTGTGGGCCGACTGGCTGCTCACCGGCCTTCCCTACGGTCTGCGGCCCACGAAGGACAAGCACGCCGTGCGCGCCCTTCACCAGGCGTTGTTCCGCGCCCTTCCCGGGGAGTCGCTGCTCCTCGGGATCAGCTCTGGCCTCGATCCTGCCGTCGTCGTGTCCAAGATGCTCGAGGGGGTCGAGCTGGAGGACTGTCCAGAGTGGGTCGCCGAGTGTGAAGCCACCCTTGACACCCTCGACCAGATTGGCCCCGGTCAGCGCGTCTACTGGCTCTCCGTTCCCCTGGGTGACGACAAGCCCTCCGACCGGGTCGCCGAGCCGCTCAAGGCCGCCACGGCAGACATGCGCGACCGCCTGGGGCTTCCACGAGCCCCCATCCCAGCCGGCGACGTCGAACGCCGACTGGCGCAGGCTGCCCGCATCGCAGAGGGCATCCCCAGCCCCTTTGAGCCCATGCCAGCCACCCCCGCCCAGATGGTGTGGCTGCACCAGCACGCCATCAGGCGAGGGCTCTTCCAGGACCTGGACCTCCCCGGCGACGGCGAGCAGGACGTGGCCGCGGCGCTCCTCACACCGAAGACGGGTGCAGCGCTCGGCGAGCCCCTCTTAGACGAAGGAGGGCAAAGCGACCTCGACCGCAAGACCAGGATGAACCCGATCAACCGCCGCTACCTCAAGGTGTCCGACGCCTCGGCGGTCGACAACGGCGACGCCTCCTACCAGTCGCTCATGGTCATCTCCGATGTGCCCGACGGCGGCATGGTCTTCCCCGGCAGCGAGGTCATCGGCCGCATCGACGAGTCCGGCCTCGATGTCGACTGGGCGATGCGCCTTTCGATTCGTGCCTCCGCCGCGGTCGCCTCCCAGAACCAGCGCGCCCTGCGAAACCTGAACGAGCAGTACGGCCAGCGCGAAGGCGAGGTCTCCCACGGCCTGAACATGCTCGACCGGGTCGCCGACGACCTGGCTGAGTACGTCGCCACCCTCGAGTCAGACAAGCTCGAGGTAGAGGCCCAGGCAACCATGATCTTCGCCGTGGCCGGCCCCACCCCTGACTCCTCGCGTCAGCAGGCCCGCGGTCTGGCCGACTTCCTCGCCTCCACTGGATACAAGCTCTCCGCGCCGCTGGGTTACCAGGAGGAACTGTGGTGGGCTATGCAGCCCGGGGTGCCTGCCACCAGGGCGGTGCGCGAGTTCTCCCAGATCACCACCAGCAAGGCCCTGGCAGCCATGGTGCCCTTGGCCTCCGTCCGACTCGGCGACTCCAAGGGCTCAGCCCTCGGCCTCAACATCGCCCACGGCCCGCTCCTGGCGCCCAACGTTCCCTGCGGCCCCACCAGCGTCGTCCTGCACGACCTCGAGGGCGCCTCCGACCGACAGATCTCCGGCTCCGCCGCCGTTGCCGGCGAGCTCGGCGCCGGGAAGACCGCGACCCTGATGAAACTTGCCGGGGATGTCATCGACCGCGGCGGCCAGCTCATCATCGCGGACCGCACGGCAAAGGGGGAGTGGGCATCCTGGGCCGGCGGGCTCACCCGAGCCGTCGTCGTCGACGCAGCTGACCCCGAACTGTCCATGGACCCGATCCGGATCTTCGGCCCGCGCACCGGCAGCCGGATCATGCAGACCTTCCTCACGCCCCTACTCAACGTGCGTCCCACCAGCGAGCGCGGTGTGCTG
>JBOFLH010000595.1:0-4247 GCA_051657765.1 Nocardioides sp.
TCGGCTTGCAGTACGAGCTGCTTGCCCGCTGGCATCTCGACTGCGTAGTCGAACTCGTGCGAGGACTCCGGCTCGTGAATGACCTCCATGATGCGCCCTGCGCGTGCGGAAGTCTGGGCCACCGTGTCGACATCTCGGCTCTTGCTGTGCGCGACTCCGACACCACGGGTCGTGGCCTCGGTCTGCTTCTGCTTGCGAAGACCGACCCAGCTACCACTCTCCGACCTCACCGATACGCCCACGCCAGTGTCGAGGCGCGTGTGCGCGGATGTCGAGGTGAGCGGCTCGCCGAGGCTAGGGGCCGCGGCCGCTCCGGCCACTGGCACGACTGTCGAGTCCGTGCTCGGCCCTCGCACCTCGACGCTCTCAGGTGCGGGAGCCGCGGTAGCAGACGCCCCCAGCGCGCCCACGAGTCCAGCCAGCGCCACCGTCACGCCAAGCAACCTGATGCGCCTCCGCCCTACGCCGTCCTCTCTGCGACCTGCTCCTTGGTTGTTCGCCTGTGGTTTCATCTCGAGTCCTCCTCGGACGGTCAGGGATGACGGTCGCCATCGCCGTGACCAGCCTCGAAGACGAGCGCACAGGTGCTGCATAGCGTGGGCACAACATTTCCACCTCGCGACCATGATCTTACCGATACGGGACTGATGCGCATCAGTTCCCCAGCCCGGCGACGGATGCGTGCTCGCGGCGGAGTTGCTCAACCACCCACCGACACACCCGAACCGTCAGCAGCCCCCGCGGCCAGGCCACAGCATGATCCTGCTCGGTGAATGACCCCATCGGGCAGTCCCGGTCCGGGCACCGCCGTCGCCGCTTGCACCGCAGTGTCGACGACGCTTGAAAAAGAGGCCGTAGCGACGGTCGAAACCGAGGCCACCCAGACAGATTGGATGGGTGATCTCTGTGGAGGATTGGGCTCTGATCCGGCGGCTGGTTGCGGATGGTGTTCCGCGGCGCCAGGCGGCGCGCGACTTGGGCATCGGGCGGTCGACGGTGGCGCGGGCGGTGGCCTCGGTCGGGCCGCTGAAGTACGAGCGGCCGTCGGTGCCGACATCGTTCACGCCGTTCGAACCGGCGGTGCGGCAGCTGCTGGGCAAGACGCCGGACATGCCGGCGACGGTGATCGCCGAGCGGGTCGGGTGGACCGGTTCGATCACCTGGTTCCGCGACAACGTCCGACGGCTGCGCCCTGACCACCGGCCGGTCGACCCAGCGGATCGTTTGATCTGGCTGCCCGGTGATGCGGCGCAGTGCGACTTGTGGTTCCCGCCGAAGAAGATTCCGCTCGAGGACGGCACCAAGACGCTGCTGCCGGTCCTGGTGGTCACCGCGGCGCACTCGAGGTTCATGGTCGGGCGGATGATCCCGACCCGGACCACCGCCGATTTGCTGCTGGGGATGTGGATGCTCATCCATCTGCTGGGCCGGGTCCCGCGCCGGCTGATCTGGGACAACGAGACCGGCATCGGCCGCGGCAAGCGGCACGCCGAAGGAGTCGGGGCGTTCACCGGCACCCTCGCGACCACGCTGCAGCGGCTCAAGCCGAACGACGCCGAGTCCAAGGACGTCGTCGAACGGAGGAACGGCTACTTCGAGACGTCCTTCATGCCCGGCCGCGACTTCGCGTCCCCGACTGACTTCGACGCCCAGTTCGGCCAGTGGCTCACGATCGCGAACGCCCGGGTCGTGCGCACCATCAAGGCTCGGCCGGTCGACCTGCTCGACGCCGACCGGGCGGCGATGCTGCCGCTGCCGCCGGTCGCCCCTGCGGTGGGGTGGGTCAACCGGGTCCGGCTGGGACGTGACTACCACGTCCGTGTCGACAGCAGCGACTACGCCCCGCAAGCGGGGGCCCGCGTCGACCCGGCTGGATCGGTCGGTTCGTCGACGTCCATGCGGACCTGTCCCGGGTCGAGGTCCGCCATGACGGGCGCTTGGTCGCTGTCCACGACCGGGTCTGGGCACGCCGGATGACGGTCACCGACCCCGCCCACGTCGCGGCCTCGAAGGTGTTGCGCGCGAGCAGTTCCAACGGCCGCGACCACCAGCCGACCCGGGCGAGGGGCTGGTGCGGGACCTAGCCGACTACGACCGCGCGTTCGGCCTGGTCGACGGTGGCCGCACCGATAACCCTGCCGACGGCCCGGCCGACGGTGAGGAGGTGGCCTGATGACCGGCAAGGCGAACAGCGACGCGACCGAGGCGCTCAAGCAGCTGACCTACCTCGCGTCAGCGTTGAAGGCGCCCCGGATCACCGAAGCCGCTGGCCGGCTCGCTGACCATGCCCGCGACGCCGGGTGGACCCACGAGGAGCACCTCGCCGCGGTCCTCGACCGCGAGGTCGCCGCCAGGAACGCCTCCGGCGCCCAGCTGCGGATCCGCGCCGCGGGGTTCGCAGCCCGCAAGACGATCGAGGAGTTCGACTGGGATGCCCAACCCGCCGTCCGCCAGCAAATCGCATCGCTCGCTTCGGGCGGGTTCCTCACCGAGGCCCGCAACGTCGTGCTCCTCGGCCCGCCCGGCACCGGCAAGACCCACCTGGCCACCGGACTAGGGATCGCTGCGGCGAACCACGGCCACCGGGTGCTGTTCGCGACCGCGACCGAATGGGTTACCCGACTCAGCGACGCCTACCGGCAAGGGCGATTCCCGCAAGAGCTCACACGGCTGCGCCGCTACGGGCTGATCATTATCGACGAGGTCGGCTACCTGCCCTTCGAGCAGGACGCCGCGAACCTCTTCTTCCAACTCGTGTCCAGTCGTTACGAGCACGCCTCCCTCATCTTGACCTCGAACCTTCCGTTCAGCGGCTGGGGCGGCGTGTTCGGCGACCAGGCCGTTGCCGCCGCGATGATCGACAGAGTCGTCCACCACGCCGACGTCCTCACCCTCAAGGGCGCCAACTACCGGCTACGCAACCGCGGCATCGACACCCTGCCCAGCATCAAAACCCAAGACACAGCAGACTAGCGAGCACGAACCGGTGGCCTCGTTTACGAGCGTCGGATCAGCCTCATTCTCGAGCGTTGCCGACACTCGCAGTAGCCGCCCACAGCGGCGCTGCACAACATAGGCTCGGGCACTGTCGAGATCCTCGCGATCAGCAGAATGTGAGAGTCCCCTGATCCTCGGGGACATCGACCCCCGCCCAGATCGACCTACGCCGCCCAGCAGGCCGTGCTCACCCCACCCTCAGGTACGAGGAGCCGAAATGGCGACCAAGCACACCGCAGGCGACGCCGGTCTTCCACCTCAGTGCAGCCTGCTCAACGTCATGAAGGACCGGTGGCAGGTCCATACCCAGATCATTGGAGTAGATAGCACGACATCGGCGCACGACCGCTAGCGCAGAAACGGCATCGCCTGCACGGCAGTGGATTCCGGCGAGAAGTTCCCATAGCCGTTGCCGGTAAGGATGCTCAGCCAGGACGGACTCGACCCGATGGACTGAGAGTGCGTCCCCCGCGGCGAGGAACGAAGCCGACAGCAGATGCTCCGTCGCGCTGACCCGCTCACCCTCCAGCGCAACGGCTCGTGCTCGAAACCACCGGGTATCAGGAAGGTCCGGCCCGAACGGCCCCCGCCAGAGCGCTGCGGCCTCCGACAACGTCTCCACGGCGCCTACAGGGTCACCGTCGCTCAACAACGACGTGCCCTTGTCTACCAGGCGGGTGAAGTGCCGCAGGTCGAGGTCGTCAGGGCCGACGTCCAGCGCATACCCGTCGAACGCGGTGACAATCCGGTCGGGTAACCCGTTGGCGGCCAGATGACGCCGAAGCGCGGCAATGCCGCTGCGCACATTTGGCCAGGCCGAAATGGGCGGGCTGTCCCACATCACGTCAACCAGCCGGTCGCGAGACAGCGGCTCCGGATGAAGTAGGAGCGCCGCGAGTAGCCCACGTTGGCCTCGCGGAATGGAGCCGATATCGCGGCTGTTGACCCGCACCGGTCCGAGAATGTGGAACATGCCAAGCATCCCCCGCTCATTTCATCGTCCAGAAGGACCGTAGACGCCACAGTCGGATGCCGCAACGGGCTCGCTGCTGGGTCACCGTCGTCAGGCCATTCTCCCCGAGCGAAAGCGACTCCCGCCCACGACGGAGCGGACCGTGCACCTGCGCGGGGCGTTCCTCATGACTCGGGCGTGCCAGGTGCACATGACCGCGCAGCGCTACGGCCGCATCGTCAACCTCTCGTCGTCATCCGCGCAAGGAAACCGCGGGCAGGCCAACTACGCCGCCGCC
>JBOFLH010000596.1:0-13351 GCA_051657765.1 Nocardioides sp.
CCCGTGTGCGAGGTAGCGCCGTGCCGGCCGGTGCGAACGAAACCCGCCTGACTCTCCAGGTACGCCAGACCGGCAGCGGCAGCCTCCATGACGGCCTCCTCAACACCCGTCGCGATCGAATCCCAGCGGTCCGCGAGCACATGGTCGCCAACGGCGCGGGCGTCGTTCGCGGCCCGGGCCGCGGTCACCCACAGCACGGTGACCGACTTGTCTGGAGAGAACGTGGCGTCGTAGAACCCCACCGCTTTCGGGGTGTCTCGTTCGGCTTCGAGAAGCCACGCCTGTACCTGCTCCGGGTCGGGCACAGTGCCCTGTGACTCGGTGTACCCGCGTACCCGATCCTCCACGACCTGCTCGGGAGTGCGGTAACGCTTCGGTGCCCGACCCAGACGCGCGGACTGTGCCTGGGTCGCCTCATCGGCGAAAGCCGGGTCACGCGGGTCCAAGAAGTCCCCATACACGGCGTGCATGACCTCGGCATCGACCTCACCAGACAACCCCAACGTCTCGGCGCCCTTGCCCCACCACACCCCAGGCGGCTCGCCAGCGGTCACCGCACCGGTGTAATAGGACTCCATCCCCGCCCCGACCTGGTCGGTGAGATACGCGGCGGAATGACCGGTCGAAATGCTCAACATCAGACTCTCACCTGCCTCTCGGAAACAGGACCGGACTCGATATCCCGACTGTTTGAACGGCCGTTCAGTTGGCCTACTTGGTCAGTGATGCATGGGTGTGCGCGGTCAGACCGCCCGACGACCGTGTCGGTAGCGGGGTCGCTGTGGTTGATCTCGGCCGTCATCGCCGGCCGCCGCCGTGAATATGGCGATGCTCAGGATCGACTGGGCCGCGCAGATCGGCTCGCAGAGATCCTGGGTGAGGACGCCAACCACGCCTGGACCGCATTCGGGCCTACAAACGCACGGCTGCACCGGATCTCGGTAGCCACGGAGATGGGCGACGCCGCGGAGGCCCTACGCCTGGCTGCCGACCTCGACACAAACAACTTCCCGGAGGGACTGAAGAGTCGCCGAGCTCAAGTACACCTAGACCTCGCATCGGCTCAGGCGCAACGTCGGCGAGACGCCGAGGCCACGTTGCACCTACTCGAGGCGGAGCGAGCGGCTCCGGAGGTCGTGCGATACAACGTCGTGGCGCGCGAACTGATCCGTGAAGTGCTGGCCCGGTCGAGCAAGTCAGGCACGACTGCGTTGAGCGACCTCGCCGTCCGCGCCGGAGTGCTCGACTAAACTCAATCTGTGCCGAACCTAACGCTCGTCGTATGCGGAGCACCCCTTGCCGCGCGAGCGAAAGACGTCGCGGAAGCGCTCGAAGCCACCGGGTGGCAGGTAACGATACTCACGACCGCGGCGGCGAAGTCGTGGACCGGATTGGGAGCCTCTGAATTCCGCGATCCTAGTACCTCTAAACCGCCTCGTCCCGATGCAGTCGTCGTGTGCCCGATGACGTTCAATACCGCCAACAAGGGGGCTCTAGGAATCGCCGACACCCAACCGTTGAGCCTCCTATCTGAGGCGCTAGGCCTCGACATCCCTATCGTGGCAGTTCCATTCGTTGGTACCGCTCTTTGGCACCACCCGGCTTGGACGGTCTCGCTCCAACGGCTTCGGGCCGGAGGAGTTCAGCTTCTGGACCCTCGAGCTGACCTGCTGGAACTCGCGCCCCTTGCGTCAGGCAATGGGGACA
This sequence comes from Nocardioides sp., assembly GCA_051657765.1. Classification (GTDB taxonomy): domain Bacteria; phylum Actinomycetota; class Actinomycetes; order Propionibacteriales; family Nocardioidaceae; genus Nocardioides. Next base: position 1,708 of record JBOFLH010000596.1, read on the forward strand.
AGGTTGCTAGGGACTTCCGTCCAGCCCGACTGCTGGCAATGCTTGAATCAGCGAACAAACTAACTCGCTCCGCCCATAGTGGGTAGGATATGTCGACGGTGCGATGTTAAGGCTGCATTCTCCGCCACATCATCACTCCATAGGCAGGCTTCCCCTGCTCGGCTCGGTAAGAGGGCCTACGGCCCGGCAGGTCATAGAAGTAGGTCACCGCGACTTGCTCGACCTCAGCACACCTCGAACAGGGTACGAGTGCGGTTCCCAAGAGACACAATTGGCAGTTTCTGGCGACAGAAATCACGCCGGAGGGTCACCATCTTGCCGGCGTTGATGAAGGAGCGCAATTCGGATGCCTTGAATCCACTGTCGTCGTGGCCCCTGCTGTGAAGGATGGGGACGTTTGTTTGCTAGGCGGCTCGCCCATTCGTCACGACTCAACAGGTCAGTCATGACTGACCTGTCTCGTTCCAGAACCGTGTTGAGCTGTTGGGTTGCCTGCATCCCATGGCCCAAACGGTGACCGATGAGACTTGGCCACTATCTTCAGTGAAGAGCAGGGTCCGCATGGGCGAACCCCTGCTCGTCTACCCTCCGCGCTAGGGTCTGACCGGCAATGGTTTCGATGCGTAGGTGCTCTCCGTTCTAGGGTAGAACACATCAGTTCGACCCGCGCACAGCGAGGTGATCTCATTTTTCTTGTGACTGCACAAGCGTGCAGACCGGCGCTAAGTCAGGATTCGATTTCCAGCCCGGAACGCACTAGATTGCCGAATTGATACTGATCTTTAGAGATAGGCGTAGTCGAATGCACGAACTTGAACAGATTGAGTCCACTATACGAGGATGGTTCGGGGCGACCGATTTTAGCAGCATGCAGACGGCAGCGATCCTGGAAATCGCTCGCAGGTCCTTGGCCTCGGATCCAAGCTTGGCGTGGAAGGTTCGCGAACTCGCGAATATCGCGGACGAAGGTGCGCGCGCGGCGTCACAGGCGGGCACCGACTCAATCCCGTGGACCGCGATGGCCCGCATGCTTCGCGATGAACTGGGACGCTAGCCTTGATCTTTCATGACCACCGCGGTGATCTCGTTGCTGCGTGAAGTGGGTGTGGGTGCGCCACATCTTAAGGTCATCGAGGCTGGCGCTAGCCAGCAATCGGCCAGTTGCCGTCCCTCCAGCAGAGTCGATCGGCTATAAATTAGGGTTCTTCAATGATGGAAGCGCGACGCGTTCACATTCTTGGAATTCTCGGACAGGGGACTTCAGCCCTCGCCGCGTTTCTAAAGGCGTCCGGTCATATCGTAAGCGGCGAGGACAAACAGGTCCTAGACCCCCAGGACCCCCTGCATATGGTCGTACGCGAGCTCGGCCTCCCGCTGACTCCATTGGTCACTGACGAGTCGCTGTCGAAGATCGACCAGCTAGTACCGGCCTCGTATGTGCCGCGAGACCATCCCTTGGTCCTCCGGGCCCAAGAAGCCCGCGTTGAGGTCGTGCCACGCCTCCGGGCGCTCCGCAGGGCGCTACCGAACAGGCCTGTGGTGGGAGTGGCTGGCGGAGTCGGGAAATCGACTACGACGTCGCTGCTACACCAGATCGCATCGGGTGCATCCGACCCGGGCATCTACGTCGGTGCGGCGTGTCCTCACCTCGGTGGGCGAAATCACCACATCGGCACAGGGCTCGTGTTCGTCGAGGCTTGTGAGTTCCGACGTGAATTTCTGGGACTCGCGCCAGAGGTCGCAGTGGTCACCAACGTTCTCTGGGGTGACCATGCCGACTACTACACCTCATACCATGAAATGTGTGAGGCTTTCCTTGATTTCCTCCACGGCAGTGCACTCTCGGTGCTCAACTGGGATGACCTGGACCTCAGATCGCTGGCGATGGCTTTGCCGAGACGTAGGCAGATCCGAGTGGGCCGCTCAGATGAAGCCGACTGGAAGATCAGTGACGTCAAGCTCGGTGCTATCGGGATCGAATTCTCACTGATGCGACGAGGGCATGACCGAGTCATAGTCCGCTCACCTGTTGTCGGTGACCACAATGTCTCAAGTATGGCGCTGGCGGTTGCATGCGCAGTGGAACTTGGAGCCGTGAGCGCGGAAGCTGCGGCAAGGGCGGCGGCGGCGACAGGAGTTCCGCGGCGCCGCGTAGAGATGTTGGGCACGACCGAGCGCGGCTGGGTAGTCGTGGACGACTATGCGCACAACCCGAGTCAGCTTGTGGCCGGACTGTCCTCCGTTCGCATGCGATGGCCGCAACACGATGTGGTTGCTGTGGTGCAGCTCTCCGTGCACTCCCGGGTAGTTCTTCAGCGTCGGGACTTGGTTAGAGCGTTGTCACAGGTGGATCTCGCGACCCTTCTGCCGATCCAGACAGGCTCGCTTGACGACATCGCGCTCTTGGACGCGGTGACCGCTGGAGACATTGCGCATGACCTTATGACCATCGGTACGCCGGCAATTGCCGTTGCCGGCCTCAACGAGGTTCTAGGTTCCTTGCGACCCGAACATGGCCGCCCAACGGTGGTTTACGTGGCTGGTTCGCGGCGCGCTGCTGCGCTCGCAAGATCACTGGCAGCAGCAATAGATGCCGCATGAGTAGGATCCATATCAAGGGTTTAGCGCTGAATGGCACAGTTGTCGTCACTGGCTCCAAGGCGTGTGTCCCACCGCTTCTCGGGCTGGAAATTCTCAACGGGGCCGCTCCCAAAGTCGTAAACGCTCCTGAGTCGTCCGACTTGACCGAGGCGCTACGGATACTCACGCTTTGTGCGCCCGGAGCCATCTCCTCCAGACTCCCCGATCATCAGCGCTGCTCGGATCCTGCGTCACTCTACAAAAGGCCGATGCGCTCGCGGGCGATTCTGCCCTTGACCGGGCTGTTGGCTCACCGTCTTGGCCGGGTGACCTTGCCTCTCCCTGGGGGCTGCAGGATCGGTGAGCGCCGCATCGATACTCACTTGCAAGTGCTTGGACACTTTGGGATAGCGGTTGAATCTCGTAAACTAGCGATGCACGTCGAGGCCAGTTGCCGACCAAGCCGCTACGACCTTACGCTCAATCGATTGAGTGTGGGTGCCTCACTCCAGGCGATCCTCTTAGCGATCGCAGTCGGCGAGCAAGGTAGATCGGTGCACGGGCTGATCTCGGTTACCGAGACGGAGTTTCTCTTGAAGACTCTCGCCAGACTCGGAGTTGCGTCGCACCGACGACAACATGACGGCACATTGTCCCTTACGGTAATCGGGACGATCGAAACGGGATCCCTCCCACTGATCCGAGTCCCGAAGGACGACATCGAGGCTGGCTCTTGGCTGGTCGGCGGGCTAGCTGCTGGGGGTGAACTTCGGGTCGGTAGCAGCAAGGGACCCGAGATCGTTAGGCTGGTTACTTGGCTACGTGCGTCAGGGGCGAACGTCGTGGAATTGGAGGACGGCTACGCCGCCAGCCAACAGGGAGCGGTGATGCGGATGCGCCCAATTGATACCAGGCTTGGGGTCCACACGGACTTTGTGCTGCCAGCCGCTGCCCTGGCTAGGTGCCAGGAGCAGTCTCCGGTTGTTGCTGACCATGTGTTCCCACACCGGGCCGTCGCTGCTCGCCTACTAGCCGTTGAGCAACCCCGGCCGGAGATCGGAGTTCCGGACATCCGAGCCGGGTTCGCCAACTTGATCATGGCCCTGCGAAGATGGGATGAATTCACCGTAGCGGATCCTGACGAGCTACTCTCTCGCGGCTATCCACGGCTCATCGCCAAGCTCAACGACGTCGATCTCTCAGCAGTCGAGTGTGGTCGCTCCGGAAAGGAGATTCGCATTGGAGACAAACTGGCGGCAAGCGAAAAGATGTGTTGTTGACTATCTGTTGGTGCGTGATAAGCCTGCCTATAGCGACGTGATCCTAGTCTTTGGCACGTTCGACGAACGGGTAGCTATGCACGGCGCCAAACTACTACGCGAGAGCCTCGGCGGGAACGCGGTCGTTTCAGGCGCGAGGGGAAAGTTCACTCACGATGACCTCGAATCTGAGGCCGAACGGTTCAACAGAGTGATGGTTGAGCAAGGAGCCGACCGGAAACGGATCCATCTCGAACCGGACGCGACCAACACTATCGAGAACGTACAGCTATCACTCGCCCTCGCCGAGAATGCTGACCTGCCTCGCCGGTCGTGGACGCTGGTGTGTCGCGAGTTGCAGTCCCGCCGAACTTTCCTTACCTTCCGGAGATGGTCGGACGCTCCGGCTCTCTCTCTCCCCGCGCCGGACACGATCGACCATCCAATCTATGGTGGCCCTGAAGGTAACGTAAGGCGGCTACTGCAGGAACTCGAGACGATCTCCCACTACGTTGACTTACAACGCCTACCTCCCACCACAATTCCGGAGCCGGTTGAACAAGCTGCTGAGTCTCTTCGCAGCTGGCTGCGGCGGCAGGGCTGATCCTGGATCCGTGGTCTCTCCCTGCAAAGACACAAGTGGTGTGTCCCGCCAGGGATCCCTAGCGTTGGTGGGAGCCGTCGCTGGACCCGCGAACCAAGACTGCATCTGTAGGGGGAGTCCGCTCAACAACCGTGCATATGCCTCGTCCTGTCTTAATTCGTATAGCGCACAGACGTAGCGAGTGATCTCCACTAAGAAGTCGGCTTCGCTCTCACCTATGGCCCAAGCATCGGCATCGACCACCAACCGAGGAAGCAGCGCGAACGGCTCGTGGTCACCCTGGGGCGTTAGATCTGCGCAGTTCGCCGCCAGGTGCAACAAGGCGAGCGCAACGAGCTCGCGTTCAACCTGCAATTCACTGCGACAAGAAAGACCCCGATGGAGCGTCACGAGCGAGAATGCGAATAGTCGACGTTGACCATCTCCGCCTCCCCGGCGCCGCGACTCTGCACCAGCGTTCCTTACGAAGTAGTGGAGAATGTGGACTAGGAAGGTCGGCGGGGGGTTGCGCCGCTTCAGCCACAGCAACCGAGGTCGGGCAGGAGCTGGGACTCCATTGACAATCGAGTCGAAACTCTCCGGCCTCAGAACGACCCCGTAAGCACTAGCGGTCCGCTGGACGAGCATGAACAACAAATGCCGGACCAGGACTCGGTCCCGCGCCTGCCAGGCCAGACTCATGACTTCGTGGAAGGGACCGAGCGGGTCAGCGCCTATGAAGTCGAGATTATGTCGGACTATTCTCACCGTGCCATCCGCTCTAAGCTCGGTAAGGCGGAAGGCCTTGACTGCTCTCGGGGTGACCAAGCCGATGACCTGGGTGGCCAGGCCATATGGGTCGAGTCTACCAAGTGCAGTTAGAGTCGCAGCGGCCAGTAGAAACGCGGCGCTGATCAGTGCAGCGACGGCAAGGTCAACCAGCAACGGCCGGACCGTTCCGGGGACGCTTTGCTTGCCTAGCGTCAGCACACCTGCTAGCAAGGCCGCCATGAAGGCCGAGCTGCTTGCTGCCCAAGCCATCGGGTTCCGCGCATGGATCAAACGGAGGATCCGCGTTGTCTCACCTGACGAAAACGTCGTAATGAAGAAAGGGATGGCGATGGCTGCGACAGCTAGCGTTCCCGCTATCTGCAACATTACTCCCCAGAACCCTGACCACTGCTCTGTGGACAGGTTGTTCGCTACAAGCTCCTCGCCTCGCTGCGCCGTCCATGAGTCGACCATCGCAGCCGCCCAAAGCAGCGCCGACAGCACCACCAGCGCGATAGTCTGACTCCGCCTGTCCACCATGGGCCTACCGAAGGCGGCCACACGCCCATTCCGTCTACTCAGCATGTAGAGATCCCATCACGGCTTGCCTAACCACGGTTTGCGTTGTCCACGCATCAGAGCCAGGCTCGGACCTAAACCGACATCAAGTGGCATGGGCCGGGTCAGAGGGACCTCCGGTGCTCCTAAGCGCCGCTCACACCCGCCAAATCGTGAACGATCCTGGCTCGCAGTTGCTATGGCGGTCGTGCTTCGAACCTGAATCTCAACATGACCCAAAATGACCGGCCAGTTTGCCGGAGCTACTCTGGTACTACGAAAGTGCGCTCCTGAAATGGGCGTAGTTGGAGTCGTTTCCAATGGCCATATCCATGGTCGGACCATCAGAGCTCGCGATGCCGTGGACCCGATACAGGTGGTACTCGAGGAATGCCGCGGCTTTGAAGGATGTCGGCCACTTCATCTGGGAGTGGCCACACACACAAGACCACGTGTACTGACCACTAGCTTGCCCTTGGCCGGCGGGGATGACACTCACATGAGTTGCCCAATGGGCTTTCCGGTGGCCTTCATTGGCTAGGCCTCCCTCACGGCAGATGGGGCACGTGTGTAGGGGTGAACCTGATTCGGTACCCCCTTTGCTGCCAGCACTTGATCTCGTGGGCATTGGCGCGGGGAGTGCAGTTGTGGTCTCGGGGCGGCGTTTCACGATCGGTTCGTCCGAAATCGCCGCAGCTGGGACAGCGAACTGCGCGCGCGCGTATCGCGCCAACTTTCCGGCGCCTCGCAGGTCTGATGCCGCGGCAGCCGCACCGCCCACGACTGGCACTCGCTTTCCTCCTGCTCGTGCCAATCCTCTCCCAGTCAGATCGGCCGTCAGCAAACCTCTGAGAGCGTTCTCGATGGCATGTTCAGTTGCAGGGTCGACTTCATCGACCTGCGCCAGTTGCGATGGTGGCCCGGGCAACTCTCCGGCGCTGATCATGTCAAGAATCCTCTTGTTCCCCAGAACACAGCAGATCACAGCGCTTCGCACTCCACCTCGTGCCAGATCATAGCCATGGAGATTGGCGATAGTCGCGGCAAGCCGACACTTCAGCAGCGCCATTGCCCACGCGCTCATTGGGATAGAAGCGGGTGCCGTGACTACGCCACCAAGATTGGCCGCGAAGCCCTGTGCGCCGGCAATCCTCTTCGATTTGCGAACGACTCGCTCTATGGCCTCATCGACGTTACCGTTGCACTTGAATAGCGCTTCCTGGGCAGCCTCGGAGGCCGAGTTAATGGGGCCGATCCCATCGATGGCTGCGCCGAGGGAAGCTACCAGTGCGCGGCCCGCGGCGCTGGGCGCAAGGGTAGCCATCTGCTTTGCCGCAAACTTCTTAACTATCTTTTTCACACAGAACCTCAGCTATATCAAGTATGGGGTTGGCAGGCAGCCTGAGGACTAGGCACTGCGTACGTCGCACGGGGCGCAGTCTAGTCCGCTACAAGAGGCTCTTGAAGAGCAATGCCTTGGCAGACTGTAGCGAAGCCGGCCACCGCCTGTATGAGACTCCAAAATCTGTCAACGTAGTTCGGGCTATAGGCAAATTGACTAGTAGGCCTTCCTGCCAGAAACGTAGTAAATTCGGCATCGAATGTAGAAGGCCAAGGGGGCATGCTATTTGCATTAGCACGACCCAGTCATCTTTTACGTCATGGAGAAATATGGGATACTGAGGTCCATTTCTGGTCTGACGGTTGGTTGCTTCCAGTATGAGTGGCCTTTGCGTAGGGTCCAGCAGAATCCCAACAGGAGAAGTGACAAATACCGTCTGAGAGTTTCCGGCCAAGAGCCCTGCGACGATCAGTTCGTCTTCCAAGGTGAACGACAGTCCAGTTCCGAGCGGACCTACGTCTGGTTTCTCAAATGCGAGGTTCTCGTGCTGTGCTGCTTGTTCCAAGACCGCCAGCGCACTAGTAGTTTCTGGATCATGTTCAGACATAATTCCCATTCTATATTTCAGTCTTTCGGGTTTTCGTGCCGGAGATTTGATGCCAGCTCGGGACGTGGAACCGGTTGTCAGCAGCTTTCTCGGGTCGGCATTTTTGCTTTGGTATCGCATTTTAGCAGGCGCGGAACGCGCTGCTATTATCTATCTAACCTAGCGCACTTCCAGCCACCCCAGGCATAGCGCGCTTCTGATCTAGTTGAACTCCTTCTTGCAATTCGAACATTGGTAGCGATTGTCTGGGTTTGTACCCAGCATTGCTCACATTTTTAATTCATCTTTCCTCCCTTTGTTTCGCGAGATCGGCGGCGAGTCCTATTTTTCTACCTGGTTTGGGGACAGACAGGGCGCTGTGAACAATTGTGATTCGAGAAATTGTTTGTCCTGGCTTCTCTGCACCAGGCGCACTCGCAGTTACAAGATGGCATTTCGGCTCCTCATTCTAGACAGAGTTGTGAGACTTTCGCGTACCCATCAGGGGCACATATGGCATGGGGGCTGCTACGGCAGTGCCACATTGGCGTGCCAGGCGGATGGCTGCCCCGGCGTATCTCAGGCTAGGTCCCGGAACGGGACATCCGCAGGAGAATCGGCAAAGAAGCCCAGGGTCGTCAGGCTCTCGGGTGCCTCTCAAGGGGTGCTCGCTGCGCTGCTATGCCCACGGCTTGGCTGGTCTTGGCCCGTTTGGTGGACACGGTTCTTGGCCACGGTTGTGGTCGGGTCTGTTGGTGAATGGTAGCCGAGTCGTCTCTGGATGCGGCTGGGGTTGTAGAAGGCCTCGACGTAGTCGTAGATCGCGGACCGCGGGAGATCGCGGGTGGGTCAGGTGCGGCGCCGGTGGATCCAGGCGAGTTCGCGCTTGAGGGTGGCCCAGGCGGACAGCCTCGGTCTGGAACTCCACCGGATACTTCGACACACGGCCCACAACGGACTCCCTTCAGCAAGCCTGCGGCTCAATCAGGTGTCCACCAGCACGGGGCAAGACCAGCTAAACGGGTTGCACGTGACCCAGCCACGATCTCCGCGCTGGAAGCCGGGGACCTGGACAGGTCCGGCCTGGATATGTTGAAGGCCTACGTTGATGCCTTGGGCGAACGGTGGAGGTTACCGCGAACTTCGGTGACCGCAAGTTCGTCCTCTCCTCCGGAAACAAACCGACCGGCAGCACGGCGCCGGCTCGCGCGTCAGGATTAGCCAGGTCAGCCCTTCAAAACCGACTTCAGGTGGTCCCGAATACATCCCGAAGTCGGACGGCTAGCTGCCGGTTACATTCCTTTGGCCTGCAGAAACACTCGTTCAAGGCGCCGCCCTTTCACGGCGAGAGCTTAATGCTCATCGCACATACTCACCGGCGACCACGCTTGTCATTGTTGAGAGCGATACCGTGGTGCGAGTGCGCGCGGGGATCTACATCGACGGCTTCAATCTGTACTACGGGGCACGCGGCATTTTCGGCCGCAGCACCGCCGGCTGGCGTTGGCTCGACCTGCGGAGTCTTGGCGAGCGGCTGATCGCCCAGCGTTCGTCTTGGCCGTTCACCTCGACCCGGGTGGTCTACTGCACGGCGCGCATCAAGGCCGACGCGACGGATCCCAACGCCGCCGGCCCGCGATAACAACACGTCTACCTCAGGGCGTTACGATCCGCGGGCTCAGCCGACGTGATCGCGTTGGGCAACTATGTCTCGCGGGTCGCTACGGCCCCGCTGGCCACCGCCAACCGGCGAGGCCGCCCCGTGCTCACCCGGCCCGGCTGGCCGATCATGGTCAAGGACAGCACCGTCGGTGATGTACCGGATGCGATGTTCATGGCGTCGGTCGCGCGTAGGGAGGAGAAGGGAAGCGACGTGAATGTCGCGGCCCATCTGCTGCTCGATGTCTTACAGGGCGTAGTGGACGCCGCGGTCGTGATCAGCAATGACAGCGATCTGGTGTTCCCGATCCAACAGGCCCGGCGACGAGTCCCGGTCGGGACCGTGAATCCGACACGGAGCATGTTGGCCGGTGACCTCAAGGGTGATCCCAATGACGGCGCCGGGGGCCACTGGTGGTACCAACTCGGTGCCGAAGACCTCACCTCCTGCCAACTCCCCGCCCGTGTCGACACACTGACGAAGCCAGCTCCATGGTGAGGTAGAAACGAACGTTGGCCCTGGCCACCGACTTCATGCCATAATTGAGGCACACCACCCGCCTCCTTCGAGGGGCGGGTTTTCCTATCTCTACCGCCCACACAAGTGCTACACGGGGCAACGCAAGACCGCACTTCCTAGCCCATCAGCGGCCTGAGCTCCTCCCTTGAGCAGAAAAGCAATAGTCAGGGTCATGGAAACCTCGGTCACGGTAGATATCGTCGAGAGGCGAGCCACAGCCCCGGCAGTGCGTCCACGTCACTCCTATCTGCTCGCTGGCGGACGCGTCTGGCGCCTGGCGTCCTTGTTCGTCTCTTGCGCGGTCGTGAGCACTCTGACGGATAGCTTGCTGCTCCTGCTTCCAAGCTCGATAACTAGGGCAATCAAAATCGGCAGTGACGCAGTACCGGTTTCTAGCATCGTCGTGTCCAGTCGTCTCAGCCAAGATCCCGTGTCGGACCAGATCGCGGAGGAAGCGGTGGACGGGTTGGTACCAGTAATCGTCGAGGTCTACTCCCATCGCTTCTATACGTGCGTATGCCTGGATCGAAGTGAACTGACTGATGGGGTAGCGGTCTTGGATGAGTTCCTCGTAGAGCGTGCAGCGCCAGAGTGCAGTGTGGCAATCGATCCGCCCGTCGCCGGCGTTCCACCTGGTGAGGAGTTCGGGGATTGGTCCGCCGAAGTGGTTGAGCATCCGGGTACGCAGTCCTGAGGTGAGCCAATCCTCACGGAGCTGAGCCTTATGCTCCTCACGTGCCTCCTCTGCTCGTTCGAGAGCGGCCCGGTAGTCGGCCAGCGATTGGGCAAGAGCCCGCATGGTGGGTGTGACGAGGCCGGCTACTGGATCCAAGGTGCACTCGGCGAGCGGTTCGGGTGCGACGTACACACGTGTCGTCTCTCTTTGACAAGGGATTGGCGTCTCGACACCACCTTCCGGCGACAGGACCTCGGTCCACGGCGTACAGATGGTCTGGTCGACGGGATCGACCCAGAGCACAGGAGCCTGGTGGCCGGTCATCGCCTGGTGCAGTTGGGACCAGTCGACCAGGCCCTGCCGATCATCCGATGCTGGCGAGTCCGCGGACCTCAAGGGGGTCGATGGCGCTCCAAGTAGCCACACCGGCGTCACGCCCTGACGGAGATAGGACTCGTGCCTGGTGAGCCAGGCACCGACCGTGATGGCTGCGAATTGGATCTCGATTGCCACCTGACTGCCGTCGGGCCAGGTCACCAAGACATCCGCGACTCGTTCACGGTTGCCGACAGCTGCCTCTACCTCGACTCGTGCTTCCGGATATTGCGTCGAGACCCACGAATGAAGCATCGCCTTGCCTTGGAGGTGCAGCAGGCCTTCCGCTGCGTGATTGCCCGCGCCTCGGTGGTGAGAGAACCCGTCACGGCGCCCGCTGTATTGGCTCCGGTTCACAGCAAAGAGTCGCGGATCCGTACACTCCGGCACCGGGCACATCAACTGCTCTTTAGCCTGCCATTTCATCTCCGGGTCCCGGGCAGTCCCATCTGTCAGGAAGTAGAGCGGGTCCGACGTCGTTGACCCTTTCATGCGGGCATACACCAATCGTGTCTCGCCCTCCTGAAGCCGAGCGATCACCTCGGGATCGTGAACCGGTCGTGTCACACCAAGATTGTCCCCCTTCGCGCCGACAAGGAGGCCGGGCACGGATGACGCAGAGCGGACTGGCGGCCCCGACTCGCCCAATACCCTGGGAGACGCAGCCAGCGGCGGACGAACGCGGTTCGGCGCGGTTGGTTCGTGTCGAATACGGTCAGAAGTTCCGCGTAATCC
>JBOFLH010000597.1:0-11679 GCA_051657765.1 Nocardioides sp.
CCCTGGGCCACCTCGCGCGTCACCTCGACATGGAAGTCCTTCCGCTAGCGCCCAGCGACCGTACGCCGGTCCGGCACCACGGCCTGACTTAGTAGGGATCCTCACGCCGCAGGGCCGAAACTTACCCTAGCTCTGCCAGCGCGCCGTTGAAGGTGGCCGAGGGCCGCATGATCGCCGAGGTCTTCGCCGGATCGGGCCGGTAATAGCCACCGATATCGACGGGTGCCCCCTGGACGCCGAGCAGCTCCGTAGTGATAACAGCCTCGTTGTCCGCCAAGGTCTTCGCCAGACCGGCGAACGCGATCGCCAGGTCCACATCCGTGGTTTGCGCGGCAAGCTCCTGGGCCCAGTACATCGCCAGATAGAAGTGCGAACCGCGATTGTCGATGTCGCCAACCTGGCGGGCAGGCGACTTGTTCTCGGCCAAGAACGTGCCGGTGGCCCGATCCAACGTGTCGGCCAGCACCTGCGCCCGGAGATTTCCGGTGTGCCGGGCGCAATGTTCCAAGCTCACCGCCAGAGCCAAGAACTCACCGAGTGAGTCCCAGCGAAGGTAGTTCTCCCGCACCAACTGCTGGACGTGTTTGGGCGCCGATCCACCCGCGCCGGTTTCGAACAGGCCGCCCCCATTGATCAGCGGGACGACTGACAACATCTTCGCCGACGTACCCAGTTCCAGGATCGGGAACAGATCGGTCAGATAGTCACGGAGCACGTTCCCGGTGCAGGAAATGGTGTCCTCGCCTCGTCGAATGCGCTCGATCGAGAACTGGGTCGCCTCGACCGGGCTCAGGACGCGGATCGAGAGTCCTTCGGTGTCTCCGGTAACGGTGTGGTCGGTCAGATATTGACTCACCTTGGCTATCAAGTTCCGGTCATGAGCGCGGGACTCGTCGAGCCAGAACACCGCCGGCGCCCCGGTCGCCCTGGCCCGCGCCACCGCCAACTTCACCCAGTCACGAATGGGCACGTCCTTGGTCTGACAGGCCCGCCAGATGTCGCCGGCCGACACCGCATGTTCCAGCAACGCCTCGCCGGCGGAGTCGACCACCCGCACCAGGCCGTCGGCGGCGATCTCGAAGGTCTTGTCGTGCGAACCGTACTCCTCGGCGGCCTGTGCCATCAGCCCGACGTTGGGCACCGACCCCATCGTGGCCGGATCAAACGCCCCATGCTCGCGGCAATCGTCGATCACCACCTGGTAGACCCCGGCGTACGACGAGTCCGGGATCACCGCCAGGGTGTCTGCCTCCCGGCCGTCCGGGCCCCACATGTGACCCGAGGTCCGGATCATGGCCGGCATCGACGCATCGACGATGACATCGGAGGGTACGTGCAAATTGGTGATGCCACGATCGGAGTCGACCATCGCTAGCGGGGGCCCGGCGGCTATGCCCGCTCGGACCGCCGCCACGATGGCGTCACCTTCCGGCAGCGCGCCAACACCGGCCAGCAATGCCCCCAGTCCGTCGTTCGCACTCAGGCCGGCGGTCGACAGCACTTCGCCGTACTTCGCGAAGACATCCGGCAGGAAGGACTCCAGGACGTGGCCGAAGATGATCGGATCGGCGACCTTCATCATGGTTGCCTTCAAGTGCACTGAGAACAACAAACCTTCGGCCTGAGCCCGGTCAATCTGCTCGGCGAGAAAGGCCCGCAACGCCGCCACTCGCATCACGGTGGCGTCGACCACTTCGCCGACCTGCACCGGCACCGCGTCCTTGAGCACGCTCACCGAACCGTCGGCGGCAACGTGCTCGATACGCAACACTCCATCGGTGCCAATGACCACCGACTGCTCGTTCGAGCGGAAGTCGTCGGCGGTCATGGTGGCGACATTGGTCTTCGAATCCGCTGCCCAGGCACCCATCCGGTGCGGATGCTGTCGGGCGTAGTTCTTGACCGACACCGGGGCGCGGCGATCGGAGTTGCCCTCGCGGAGCACGGGGTTGACCGCGCTGCCCTTCACTTTGTCATAGCGCGCGCGGATATCGCGGTCGATGTCATTGGCGACCGTTTCGGGATAGTCCGGCACATCGAAGCCCTGGCTCTGCAGCTCGGCGATCGCCGCCTTCAGTTGTGGGATCGAGGCCGAGATGTTCGGCAGCTTGACGATGTTCGCTGCCGAGGTCTTGGCGAGCTCACCTAACTCGGCCAAGGCGTCCGGGACCTGCTGCTGAGGGTTCAGCCGGTCAGGGAACTGAGCGAGGATCCGACCCGCCAACGAGATATCGCGAGCTCGGACGTCAACTCCGGCCTTGGCGGCGTACGCCTGGATGATCGGCAGCAAGGAGTACGTCGCCAGCAGAGGCGCCTCGTCAGTGTGCGTGTAGACGATGCCACTAGCCGCAGCGGCACCAGTACCGGCAGCTTTGGGGCCACCAACCTCGGGAGCAGGAACGTCGGGTCTGGAAATGTCGGTCACGCTTGGACGCTAACCGCGCGCCCGCAGCTTGAGCAAACCCGGCCGGTCAAGGTGAGACAAAGCCCACCAACTCGAAGCGGACGTCCGGGCGTCCGCGGGACTCCCCGAGCACCAACCCCACACCCCTGGCGTAGTGATTGCGTTGCACCAGCCCGGGCTCAAGCCGCGTCGTGTCTTCGATAACGACCAGATTGTCGAACGAGCCGCTTTCGACAACGGCGGTGCCATCAATCGCGAGCACGACTGCTTGGTCCTCGGCGATGCCGGGCAGCAGCTCGCGCCGATAGCCGTCCCCGGTCCGCGGAGTCGCCGGCATCGCCAACCCGGCCTGGCCACCGGCCACCCCGACCTGCCAGACGCCCCGTTGGCCGAAGGTCCACACATTTCCTCGCCGGTCCTGGGCAAACCACAGGTAGTCGTCGGTGACGATGTCGCCGGTCTGATCGCGGACCACGTCGTGCACCACCGTCACCGGGATCTGGGCAACCAGCTTGACCTCGTCAGTGACCCGCACCGTCCGGGTCCGGGATTCGGCGGTGGTCGCCGACGTTCGGTAATGCCACACGGTGCCCGGTTTCAAAGGCAAATACGGATTGTCGACTTCCGTGACGAAGTCAACCGCGCGCGGTCGAGGCATCGGAATCGTCAACTCGTCGACTCCGGTTGGCCCGACTCGTTCCGGGCTAGCCGCCGAACATGCCGATACGGCAAGGACCGCCAGCAGGGTAGGGACACGTAACCAAGCCTTCGCGAGAGCCATCAGGTGTTGGAAGCAGCGGACGAAATTCCGACGCTTGGTGCCGACGCCTAGGCCGAGGTGTCGCAGGATTCGCACTACCTCAGCATGACAGGACGGCCAGCCGGTCGATCGTCGAACCCGCGAACCTCCGAAAGGTGCCACGCTGCTACCGTCAGCTTCCGAAGCTACTCATCTGGACCATGGCGATGCTCGTTGCCGGTCTGGCGTATCGCGCACAAAGGAGCAATACCTTGACCTCACCCGTCAAAATCGCCGTGACCGGGGCGGCCGGGCAGATCGGCTACAGCCTGCTGTTCCGGCTGGCCAGCGGCTCACTTCTAGGTCCCGATCAACCCGTCGAATTGCGACTGCTGGAGATCACCCCGGCGCTCAAGTCGCTGGCGGGCGTGGTGATGGAACTGGACGATTGCGCGTTCCCGCTGCTGGCGGGTGTTGAGATCGGCGACGCCCCCCGTCGGATCTTCGACGGCGCGAACCTCGCGTTGCTGGTCGGCGCACGCCCGCGCACCGCGGGCATGGAGCGCGGTGACCTCTTGTCAGCCAATGGGGCGATCTTCACCGAGCAAGGCAAGGCGCTCAACGAGGTGGCCGCGGCGAACATCCGGGTTGGCGTCACCGGAAATCCCGCCAACACCAACGCACTTATCGCCATGACCAACGCGCCGGATATTCCCCGTGAACGATTCTCCGCGCTCACTCGCTTGGACCACAATCGCGCCATCTCTCAGCTGGCAGCCAAGACCGGCAGCCCGGTCCAACAGATCACCAAGATGACCATCTGGGGAAATCATTCGGCCACTCAGTACCCCGATCTCTTTCACGCCGAAGTCGGCGGACGCAACGCGGCCGAGGTTGTCGACGACCCGGACTGGACGGAGAACACGTTCATTCCCACCGTGGCCAGGCGGGGGGCGGCGATCATTGACGCTCGGGGTTCATCATCAGCCGCCTCAGCGGCGTCGGCGACCATTGACGCCGCCCGCGACTGGCTGCTCGGCTCACCGCCAGGTGACTGGGTGTCGATGGCGGTGCCCTCGGACGGGTCGTACGGCGTGCCGGAAGGCCTGATCTCGTCATTCCCGGTCACCACCAGGGGCGGCGAGTGGACGATAGTGCCCGGCTTGGACATCAACGAATTCTCCCGGGCCCGGATCGATACCTCAGTAGCGGAGTTGCTGGACGAACGCCAGGCCGTGACCGAGCTCGGCCTGATCTAACCGAACCGCTTGCGCCGAGGCGTCACAAAGTCCCGCCGACACGTCACAAATCCCGGCGAGGTTGGGGATTTTGTGACGGCTCGGCGCTGGTGGTTAAAGCGGTGGTTGGTTGGGGATCGAGGAGGCCAGGAAGACGATCACCGCTCCTACCGTTGCCAAGATCCCCGCATCCAGGAGTCGGTGCCGCACCGCCAGCATCCCGGCCTGAGGCTCGGGGAGCACGGTCCGCAGCAGCGCGGCCAGCAGCAACGCCGCCGCCACCAGGCGTACGCCGTTGCGCCACGCACCGAGCGCCACGATAGCGAGGCCGAGTATCGACGCGACCATGACAACCAGGTAGCACAGACCTCCGAGCCGCGCCGGAAACCATCGCCGGCTCGGCACGTAACCCGCTGCCGAGGAGGACTCGGATCCGGACGGTGCCCGTCCGGGTCCGCCTGGTTCCGGACTCCCCGGTTCCGGGCCACCCAGTTCTGGCTCACGCGGTGCTGGGAATCGAGTCATCGGCTCGCCTGTTCGGCGATCGCCACAACGTTGGACAACAACATCGCTCTGGTCATCGGACCGACCCCGCCCGGATTGGGTGAGACCCATCCCGCGACTCCCCACACTTCCGCGGCTACATCGCCGGCGATCTTGCCAGCAACACGCGAGACACCCACGTCAAGCACTGCGGCCCCGGGCTTGACCATGTCGGCGGTAATGATGTTCGGGACTCCAGCAGCGGCCACCACAATGTCGGCGCGTCGAACGTGGGCGGCCAGCTCAACGGTGCCGGTGTGACACAGCGTGACCGTGGCATTCTCCGCGCGACGAGTCAGCAAGAGGCCGAGCGGCCGGCCAACCGTGATACCACGGCCCACCACGACAACCTCCGCGCCAGCAATCGGGACCTTGTGTCGCCGCAACAACTCCACGATGCCAAACGGGGTACACGGCAACGGCGCCGGGTTGCCCAACACCAGCCAGCCCAGGTTGGTCGGATGTAGCCCATCGGCATCCTTGGCCGGATCGATCAGCCCCAGTACCCGGTTCTCGTCCCGGCCCCGCGGCAGTGGTAGCTGCACGATATAGCCCGTGCACGCGGTATCGAGGTTCAGCGCGCGGACCGCTTCCTCGATCTCGGCCTGACTGGATACTTCCGGTAGGTCTACTCGAATTGACTCGATGCCGACCTCGGCACAGTCCCTGTGTTTGCCGGCGACATACCACCGTGAGCCCGGATCGTCACCCACCAGCACCGTGCCGAGACCCGGCACTATCCCCTGCTCTCGGAGCGCCCGGACTCGCTCGATGAGTTCGGCCTTGATAGTCGCTGCCGTGGTCGTCCCGTCAAGGGTCTGCGCCGTCACATAACCATCTTGTCATCGGGCAGGGCGCCGGACGAACCGAACCCCGGCTAGTGGAGGAAGTGCCGGGTACCGGTGAAGTATGTGGTGACGCCGGCTGCCTGAGCAGCCGCGATCACCTCGGCGTCGCGGACCGAACCTCCCGGAGCCACTATGGCCCGCACCCCGGCGTCGATGAGAATCTTCGGCCCGTCGGCGAACGGGAAGAACGCATCCGAGGCCGCGACCGCTCCCCGGGCGCGGTCGGTGCCGGCACGTGAGACAGCCAAGTGGCACGAGTCGACTCGATTGACCTGCCCCATCCCGATGCCGACCGCGGCACCGTCGCGGGCCAGCAAGATCGCGTTGGACTTGGCCGCGCGGACGGCGCGCCACGCGAACTCCAGGTCCGCCAATGTTGCGCTGTCCGCGGGCTCGCCGGCGACCAGCCGCCAGCGGTGCGCGGCGTCACCGGTCGGCACGCCGGCCGCGTCCACGCCTTCGGCGTCGAGCAGATCACGCTGCTGCATCAACAGGCCGCCGGAGATCGGCCTCATCTCCACTCCGCCTCGCACCGGCGCGAGCGCCACCAGCAACCGAACGTTCTTCTTCGCTGTCAGCACGGCCAGCGCTTCATTGGTAAATCCGGGGGCGACGATCACCTCGGTGAATACCTCCGCCACCGCATCGGCCATCTCTCGGGTAACGGTCGCATTGGTGGCGATCACTCCCCCGAATGCCGACACCGGATCGCACGCGTGTGCCTTGCGGTGGGCTTCGGCGACGTCCGCGCCGATCGCAATGCCACACGGATTTGCGTGTTTGACGATCGCCACCGTGGGCACATGTTCGCCCTGTACAGATTGGTCGTATGCCGCTCGATGGGCCGCATCCGCATCGACGTAGTTGTTGTAGGACATCGCTTTGCCGTGTAGCTGCTCGGACTGAGCGATTCCCTCGCCGAGGCCGTCGACGTACAGCGCCGCCGACTGGTGCGGATTCTCGCCGTACCGCAAGACCTCCGCCCGATCCCAGGTGCCACCAACCCACGCCGGGTAGCTCGCGCCGTCGGAGGTGTCGGTCAGCACACTACCCAGCCACGACGCCACCTGTACGTCATAGGTGGCGGTGTGCACGAAGGCTTCCGCGGCCAGCCGCTCACGGAACGCCACGGTGAATCCCCCAGCGGCCAGCGCCGCCAACACGTCGACGTACCGGTCCGGTGAGGTGACGATCGCTACCGACGGATGGTTCTTTGCCGCCGCGCGGACCATCGACGGCCCACCGATATCGATCTGCTCGATGCAGTCGTCGGGCGAAGCGCCCGACGCCACCGTGTCAGCAAAGGGGTAAAGGTTGGACACCACCAGATCGAATGGTTCGACCCCCAGCTCGGCGAGTTGGGCAACATGGGAATCCAGTCGCCGATCAGCGAGAATCCCGGCGTGCACGGCCGGATGCAGGGTCTTCACCCGACCATCGAGGCATTCGGGGAATCCGGTGAGTTCCTCGACCCGGGTGACCGGCAGTCCCAGCCCTGCGATGAGAGCGGCCGAGCCCCCAGTGGAGACCAACTCGACCCCGGCGTCGCTCAGCCCACGCGCCAGGCCCTCCAGGCCTGACTTGTCGTAGACCGAGATCAATGCCCGTTTGATGGGAATACGTCCGTCTGCTGATGCACTCGTCATGCGCCAAACCGCACTTTCCTGTCGGTAACCGTGAATCCTTCTCGAGCCATCCGGCCCACACTTTCGACGAGCATCGTCCGCTCGACGACTTTGATCCGTTCGTGCAGCGCCGCCGCGTCATCGTCGTCGGCAACGTTCACTGAACGCTGGGCGATGATCGGGCCGGTGTCGACGCCCTCGTCCACCACGAACAAGGTGCAGCCGCTGACCTTGACGCCGTAGTCGATCGCGTCCGCGGGAGCGCGCATCCCCGGGAACGCCGGCGACAACGCCGGATGGGTGTTCACCACCCGTCCGGCGAAAGCGCGCAAGAAGCTCCCGCCCAGCAGCTTCATGAAGCCGGCGAGCACGACCAGGTCTGGCTCGAACCCGGCGACCGCGTCGGTCACCGCACGGTCCCACTCTTCCCGGGTCCGGAACTGGGCAACTTCTCGAACGAACGTAACCACACCGGCTCGCTCGGCGCGCCGTAGTCCCTCGATATCGCCCCGGTCGGCACCGACCGCAACCACAGTGGCGCCGTACGCCGGATCCACGCTCGCATCGAGCAGCGCCTGCAGGTTCGTGCCCGATCCGGAAACCATCACCACAAGGCGGCGCGGCGCCTGGTGGTCGGCGGAGGACGCGTCGGGGACCGACGAAGGAGCTGCCCTAGTCGACGGGTCGTTGGGCAACGGAGAAATGGGGATCGGGCCGTTGGGCACTGAGGGACTAGCCGGCACGACGGGCAGTGTAACGAGCCACCAGAACGCCCACACTGGACCCCAGCGACACCCTGTCGGCGAACGCCTGGGGAGCGTGTCGGCACCACCAGGTGAGCAGGGCCCCACCTACCAAACCGCCGAGGCCGAAGTACGCAATGCCGTGGGTCAGCACGTCGAAGACCAACGGTGAGACCTCCCGCATCCGCCCTGGACCTATCGCACCCCCCGACAGCCCGGCGATTGCCGCGAAGACGAGCCCGGCCAGCACCCCGGAGGCGCCACCGCGAACAATGCCGTCGAACCAAGACTGGGTGGGATAGCGACGGCGGCTCTTGAGCACGGCCCAGGTTGCCACGAGGACGGGAATCAGGATCATCCCGCGGGCCACCCAGCCACCCTGATCGGTGTCTGGCAATGCTGCCATCAACGGAAGCAACGGCAGCGGCCCGACCACCACCAACGAAGGGGACACCACGGTCGCGGTGCCTATGGCAAAGCCCGGACCGAGCAGATACGAACCGCTGAACGCGACCGCGTTGGGCACGATCAGCGTGGTAGCCAGGACGAACAAGGTGGTGTCCCCGTTGTCAGCCCGTAGCCGAGAAACGATGGTGGCCGCCGTCGAGAGGTCAACCGCGACCGCAGCGATCAGGACCAGCGAGCTGACCAGCAGGTAGGCGATGATGATTCGGCGACACCCACCCAGGACGATCCGGATCAGCTCGGGACACCGGGCCGCCCAGATCGCGGCACGTCCCGATCCCACGGCAATGCCCGGCGCACCAGCGATGAGCGCAAGCACCGCGGCCCCGACCAGTGCCCTCGGCATCGCCGGACTCGTGGTGGAGTCGGCAACGAGCGTTCCGACGAGCGCGGTCACCGCCAGATAGGTGGCGACGAAAGACCCGGCCGCGATGGGCACCGTACGGTCGCGTTCGCCACGCAGAACACCCTGGGCGTCCGGACCGTGGCCTGACACCGAGTCGCCCACGCGATAGCCCATCCGCCAGGTGACCCAGCCACACACGGCAGTCAGACCCCACGGCACCACCGTGATGGCCACTCCTCGGACGTGTACCCCCGAACCGTGGCCGATCAGCCAGCACAGTGCACCTATGCGAAGCCCGTCTCGCGGAGCGCCATGAACGCCGGCATCGGTCACGAACCAGCCGATCACACCGACAGCGCAAAACACCAGCAAGGTGGAACCGGCCGCGATCAAGCCACCCACCGCGGCCATCGTGACCAATGGGCGCCGGTGTCCTGGGTCGGTCGCACCAGGGCGAGGCCGTCGTGACAACCCTGGAGCTGAGGACAGTGCAGTCACCACCGATCCATCATGACCGCCGGATCGAGCCGACACATGCCGCCGCGCCGAGCTCTCGCTCGGTATCGACGGTGACCTCGGTTCCGACGGCCGGCGTTGTGGCGGACCGGGCCCAGGTCCGGGCCTGCCAGGAAGGGGTGATTGGCCGACGCTCGTCGGCTCGCGTACCGTTATGGGGTCATGGAGGAGTCCTCGTGAACGACCCCGATGCGTTCGACGCGTTCTACAAGCAGACTCGCGCCCGCCTCCTCATGCAGACCCTGGCGTTGACCGGCGACCTCACGGCGGCACGGAGTGCGGTACGCGATGCCTTCGTCATCACCTGGCACCACTGGCGCAAGGTCAAACAGTTAGAGGACGCGGAGTCATGGCTTCGGCCGGTGGCCTGGAGTCGCGCGCAACGTCGAGCCAAGGCCCGAGTGTGGCATCGCAACAAGTTCGATCCTGAAATGCGCTCGACGCTCGAAGCGCTCGGCCGGCTGTCCCTCCGCCAACGCAGGCTTCTGCTCTTGGACGAGCTGAGTGTGCTCCCGATCACCGAGATGGCCCGCGAGGTGGGCGTTACTCGACAACGCGCCGAGGCCGAATTGTCCACGGCTCGTGCGCAGTTCTACGAGCATCGTGGCGCGAACGAGCCACCCATCGGCGAAGTGTTGCTTCCACTCAACGAGCTGATTGCGGACGCGCGATGGCCTCGACCATCGATCCTTCGCCGGGCCGGGACGGCCCGACGGCGCACGCACACGTCAGTCGGTGCTCTCGCCGTGGTCGCCGCGGTCGCCATGACCGGGTTAGTGGTCAACGATGGCGGCACAGTCCGACCCACGCTCGGTCGAAAGCAGGTGACTCCCCGGCCCGAGGTCATCCAAGTCGCCGATCCGCCGGCTCCGGAACCCCGGATCGCCGCGAGCGGCCTGGTGACGCCCGATCAGGTCGACCGGCTGGCACCGAACGCGGTCTGGGGGGCCGCCAAGACCTACGACAACACTGCGGCCGACGGCTTGGCACTACCCTGTCAGCAGGCCCGATTCGCGGATCCCGCGGGGTTGGGGGCGTTGGTCCGCGAATTCAACTCGACGTCGGGGCGTGCCAAGGGGCCGCGGACTTCAGCAACCCAGTTCACCGAGCTTTCCGCCAATCAGGTAGCCGCTCAAGAAACCTATGACACCACGCTGAGGTGGTACGCCGGGTGTACGACGCCGCGGGTGCAGCTCCTGAGCACCGAGCGGATCACCGGTGTGGGCGACCAGGCGATGATGTTCACCCTGCAATCGTGGGCCAAACCCATGAAAACCTACTCGGTCGGCATTGCCCGGACCGGACTGATCACTACGACGATCGTGGCCACCACTGTTGGATCGGCCGGCAATCTGCGCAAACCGTTGACCTCGCTCACGGCCGCTGCCGTGAATCACCTATGCGGCACTCCCGGCGCGGGCACATGCGCGGCTCCGCCGACGCGACGTGTCACACCACCGATCGAGGTCGGCCAGACACCCGGCATGATCGACGTGGTCGACATGCCCCCGGTGAACCGGGTCTCCTTGCCATGGGTAGGTACCGGTGCCGATCTAGCCACCGTGAACGTGGCGGCATCGCGATGTGACAAGACGTCCTTCAGCAAAGGACCGGTGCGCGCCCACCTGACCCGGACGTTCGTGATCCCCGGCGCGTCACTACCCGCCAAGTTCGGCTTGACCCAGACGGTGGGGCTCATTGGCGGGCGCGGCAAGGCGGCCGCCTTCGTCGCCGCCGTACGCACCAAGATGTCCACCTGCCAGGAGAACGACCTCGGCACCTCAGTCAGCAAGATCACGCACGCCGATACCGACGTCAGTGAACTCGATGTCTGGGAGGTTCGGACCGAGATCTCCGACGAAACCGACATCCGCTTCTTGGTCGCGATGATGCGACACGGCAATCGGGTCGCCCAGATCGGATTTATTCCCGACGGGAACGCCGACATGCCCCCCGGCGCGTTTGAGGCCCTCGCCCGACGTGCTTTGGCTCGGCTCCCGGCGCTCCCCGACAAATTGACCCCGGAACCGAAAGGGTGATCAGCCCTAGTTCACCCTAGTTCGGGTGTTGATCCAGCTCGACCGGCAGACCATGCATTTGTCGAGAGCATTCGGATCAACGGGCATTCGGATCAACGGGCACACTTACCAGGAGTCGGATGGACGCCCTCGTGAGGGAGCTAGCCGAACGCATCAGCACCTCGGGGTGGGGG
>JBOFLH010000598.1:0-2352 GCA_051657765.1 Nocardioides sp.
CTCCCCGGAGGTTGTGCTCGCCTTACATGCTTGCGATACGGCCACCGACGAGGCGTTGGCTCGTGCGGTCGGGTGGCAGGCAGCGCTGGTGTTGGCCGCGCCGTGTTGCCACCACGATGTGGCCGCTCAGTTGAAGCGAGTCGCCGCCCCGGCGCCCTATTCCCTGCTCACCGGCGACGGGATCCTGCGCGAGCGGTTCGCCGATACCCTGACCGATGCGTTGCGGGCCGGCCTGCTACGCGGTCGCGGGTATCGGGTTGACGTGGTGGAGTTCGTCGAAAGCCGGCATACACCTCGCAACACGATGATTCGTGCGGTCCGGGCTGGTGTTCCGGCATCAGGCTCCGAGCAGAGGAAGCGGGGCGCGGAGTACCACGAGCTGGCCGAGATCTGGCAGATTCGGCCCAGGCTGGCGGAGTTGTTGGAGGCGTGAGCTCGGTGGGGTTGTTGCCCTGGTTCGCCGGTGTACTGCTGACCGGCGGGCTGGTCGGTGCGTCCGCCGATGAGGTCACCCGCTTTGTGGATCCCGAGATCGTTGAGTCCAGTGGGCTGGTGGCCACCGACGACTCTCTGATCACCACGAACGATTCGGGGGATATCGGCCGACTCTTCGTGGTTGACTCCAGGACCGGGGAGACCGTGCGGCAGGTGCCCTGGTCGGCGGATCCGGTGGACGTGGAGGCGCTGGCCCCGGCGATCAAGGGCGGGGTCTGGGTCGGCGACATCGGCGACAACAACGCCGAACGTTCCGAGGTTGCCGTTGCTCTGGTCGACCCTGCCGGCGTCGAATCGACGGTCAGCTACCGGCTGCGATATCCAGCCGGCCCGGCCGACGCGGAGACGTTGCTCGCGCACCCGAGGACAGGGCAGTTGTTCGTGGTCACCAAGTCGGTGGTCGGCGGCACCTTCTTGGCCGCGCCCGCCCGGCTGTCGGCCGAGGGAGTTACCACCCTCACCGACCGAGGGTCGGTAGCCGGGCTGATCACTGATGGCGCGTTCTTCCCGAATGCCAGACATCTCATCGTGCGCAACTATTCGCGCGCTTTCGTCTACGCATTCCCTACGCTGGATCTGATCGGGGAGTTCGATCTTCCGGAGCAGGAGCAAGGCGAGGGCCTAGCGGTCGCCGGCCCGGACAGCGTTTACGTGTCCTCTGAGGGAGTCAATGCGCCGGTGGTGCGTGTGGAGTTGCCCGCGTCAATTCGGTCGGCGATGCGTCGGGCGGACCAGCCAGGGCCGGCCGACGGCATCGTTGAGAGGAACCGGGGCACCGATGCCACACCGTCGTCGGCTCCCGAGACGGCGGGGCGCACCTGGGTCTGGCCGCTCGCCGGCTCCCTGGGGGCGCTGGTTGTGCTCTGGGCCGGCCGTGCGTTACGGCGTCGGCGCTTGGTGCCGGTCCGAGAACGGCGGTCGGAACCGCGTCAGTAGGAGAACCGCGGGCCGGCCACCGGGTCGTGAACTCGACACGGAGATTGTCGGCGGCGCAGGCGTCGGCTAGTACATAGCTTCGGCTTGCGGCACACGTGGCCGAGCCGAGGTCGGCGACGCTCCCGCCCAGCTGGCGGACATGCCCGGTGCCGCCAAGCAGCCGATCGCGGTAGGCAGACCAGGCGTCGCCCGCGGCGAACACCAAGCCGAACGCCTTTAGAGGCAATTCGGCGTCTCCTAACAAGGCATCAATCGCCAGCACCTCAGAACCCACTGAGGAGATACTCGAGCCGACTTCAGATAGTTCGGTAGTGTGAGCCAGAACACTATTTCCCATCGAATTTCCTCTCAAAGGAGCGATTTCTTGCAGCATATTGCCAAGTAGCGCGGATTTCCTTGGTCACTAGTACTGGCCTTTGTGGGCACAATAGCCTGATGCACGCTGGTGACGTACGCCAATAGAATCCGGAATCGGAAGTGCCGAGCCGCAGTCGTCTCAGCTCCGCGACAGCTATCGCCGTCGTCGATCGACTGGAGTGTTCCGCATGTCATTACGCACCGCCACAGACGTCACTGGTCGGCATACCGCACCTGGTGGCTACGGCCCGGTTTGCCTGCAGATGGTCTGGTCGCTGGTTTCGGCGGGATTCTTGCCCCCTACCTCAAGTGGCTCACCATTACCTTGGCAGCGGTAACCGGCGACCCCGCCCGACTCCGGTCGGCAGCGCACGTCTGGGCCGTGGCTGCGGCACAGCTGGACGCCAATCGTGTCCGGTTCGAGAACCAGGCCCGAGCCCTCAATCCAGCGGCCGACGGCCTGGCGATGTCTGCCGGTGAGGCTGGTTGGATTGGGGATGCGGCGAGTGCCTTTCGGGATAGGTCCGGCATGTCTGCGGCTGCGATGGCGCTGGTGGCCCAGGA
>JBOFLH010000599.1:0-3647 GCA_051657765.1 Nocardioides sp.
GGCGATTCCGGGTCCTCGAGCTTGTCGAGCAGCGCGAGGGTGGCGTCGGGCTCCTCCGAGGTCACCAGCAGCACCTGGTCTGCGGACCCGAGCATGTCGGAGCCGATGAGAAGGTCGCGATACTCCGTCGCCTCGTCGATCGTCGAGGCGACAAGGAACATGACCGGCTCGGCGAACTTCCGCCCACGGACCTGCGCGCAGTAGGCCCGCATCGCCTCGCGCTTCGCGTCGAGCAAGGTCAGCCCGTCGGCCAGTTGGGTGCGGGCGTCGTGGATGCCGTCCTGCCTCGTAACCAGGACGGGGATCTTCACCCAGCCGTCGGCGATCGCGTCGGACAACGGGTACCGATAGACGACCATGGATCGACAGGCCTCGTGCGGGGTCGCGGTCAGCCCGATCGTCGCCAGCGGCCGCAGTTCGGTGATCGCAGCCTCGAACTTCTTCGCCGATCCGGAGTAGTAGACATGGTGCTCGTCGGCGATGACGACCAGGTCGTCGGCCTGCTCGAGGTAGGTGCGAACCGCGGTCCCAAGCGTCTCGTGCGGTTGGAACACACGGCGTCGGTCCTCCTTGTTCGGCCGCAGCAACGACTGAACCGTGAACACGAAGACCTTGAATCGGTCCGCGTCCGCCAGGGCAGCCCCGACCTCCCCGCGCTCGACCGTGTCCAGCGTGATCACCATCGGCCGGGACTGCATCCCCCGCAGGTACTTCGGGTGACCCGGCGTCAGGTTGTCGATCGTCTTGCGCTGGATCGTCGAGCCTGGCGTGACGATGAGGACGTTGCGCACGCCGGATTCGTAGAGGTAGTCGAGCAAGCCG
Organism: Nocardioides sp.; assembly: GCA_051657765.1. GTDB lineage: Bacteria > Actinomycetota > Actinomycetes > Propionibacteriales > Nocardioidaceae > Nocardioides. Next base: position 823 of record JBOFLH010000599.1, read on the forward strand.
CCGGCGATGTAGGTCTTGCCGACGCCGGTCGCGAGATCGGCGATGAGCTCCGCACCCGGCTCAGCGTCCCCGAGCGCGTGGGCCAGCGCGTCGAGGGCCAGCTGGTTCGGCTCTCGCAGGTCAAGGTTGTAGCTCACCTGCTCGACCAGAGCCGGGTCGTAGTCGATGCTCACGAGCCCGATCCTTCCGTCGATGAGGCCGTAGACCGGGCGCCGGGTTCGGTCCGGCGCCGCATCCGTTTGGCCCCACTGGTCAGGAGGTCGCGAGGCGCCTTCCGGATCCTCGACCCGGGACTGACCTCACTGAGCAGCGACTCAGCCTCTGGGAGAACAGATTTGGCGACGATGGTGACTCGCTCCCGTTCACCGAGTGCACCGACGATCTGACGGACCTCCTCTGGACCGACAGCCCCGTCGATGACTGCCAACCGCATCCGGCCGCGGACGCCGCACAGGGGCGCGGTGTCAGGTCGGAACTCGAAGCCGAGCTGACCGGCGACCGCCCGTGCGAACCGGCCGTTCGTCGCCCACTCGGCCAACAACACACCGAATGGAGTGTCTTTATACATCGACGGCCCGACCTCGACGGTGCGGCAGCCGCCGCCGCCCTCCCAGCCGACACGCTTCGTGATACCGCCCGGGTCCTCACCGGCAACGACCCTTGACAGCCGAGGCAGGGTGAACTGGTCAACTGTTGAGGAAAGGATCTCCGAGGTCACCCAGCGACGACCCATCTTGTGCGCAACGGCAGCCGTTGTCCCCGACCCGGCAAAGCAGTCCAGCACGATGTCACCGCGGTTGGAACCCACATTAAGCACTCGCTCAATGAAGGCTTCCGGCTTTGGGGTCGCGAACAACTCACTAGACGACAAACCCGGGAATAGCCGCTTCAACTCAGCCTTTGCGGAGCGCGATGCTCCCAAGTTTTGAGTGTCGATCCACAGTGATGAAGGAGGGAGGCCTGGGTGATCTGCAAGGTAGGTACGTCTGCGGATCGCCTTGCCGTCGTCGCTGAATCGAATCTCGCCCGTGGCCAGCCTGTCCTCTAGTGTCGCTCTGCTCCAGCGCCACCCTTTCGGCGGGTGTGGGATGATGTCGCCGTATGGGCCGACGAGGTCGTACATGAGGTCCTTCCGAGGATTAGGACTGTTCAAAGGGTTGCCATCAAACCAAGGGCCTCGGGGGTCACCGTCGGGGTTCTTGAAGTGGGGGACTTGGTCCGCGCGGGGGGTGAGTTTTCTAGAGCGCCAGCCCGGGTTAGCGCCGTACACGAACACGGTGTTGTGGTCGAGCGAGAGGGTCTGAGCGTCATTGTTTGAGTTATCGCTAGACCTCCAGATGATGGTGCCGGCATAGGCGCCCGCACCAAAGACCTCATCCATGAGGAGACGCATGCGGTGCTGCTCGGCGTCGTCGAGGTGCACCCAGACTGATCCGTCGGGGGCGAGGAGGTCGCGGATGAGCAGGAGCCGGTCGCGCATGAACGACAGCCAGGTCGAGTGCTCCATCCAGTCGTCGTAGTGCTCGAACGCCTGCCCGGTGTTGAAGGGCGGGTCGATGTAGACGAGCTTGACCTTGCCCCGGTACCGCGAGCGGTACTCCGGCACCTCGCACAGGATCCGCAGCACGTCGAGCGAGTCACCGGTGAACAGAAGGTTCGCGGCATGCGGATCCTCGGGGACGTCGCCAACGGCTCCTGTGAAGTCGGCCAGCCGGACCTCGGATGCGGCCGGATGATCACGATCCACCCAGACAGGCCGGCCGTCGGCGTCCTTCGGCACCAGCAGGAACTTGTCCTTGCCCGGCCAGACCAGCTCCAGTCGACCTTCACTCACGGTCTGCCTCGTCGTCCTGACTGCCGGATGGCATCGTGTACCGGGCGAGTGCCCATTTGCGCTGTTGGATGGCGACCTGAAGGTCGACGCGCTGACGCTTCCTGGCATCCGGTCTCGCCACGACGGCCTCGAGGTCCACGATCTCTTCCTGCAGTCTTGCGCGGACACGGTCGTGGATCTGGCGACATCGCTTGCTGCAGAACAGTTTGGATCGGCCGGCACCCTTGGCGACGGGCCAGGTGCACTTCTTCGTGCAGGTCGGGTTGAGGCACCTGTAGCCCTCCTCCTCGAGTTGGACGCACTCATCGAGCATCTGGATGACACGGTCGACAGTGGCGTCGGGCTCCTTGGACAACAGAGTCTGTAACGAGCGGGTCATCGGAATGCGCGGTCCTTCACGACGGTGGTCAGCCGTTGCCTCGAGACGCTCTTTGGTGAGCGGCGTCGCAGTCCGCAGTCTAGGTGGCCGCGTCATATCTTCCCGCTGCATGGTGACAGAGTACGGGAAGCTATGACGAGCCGATGTGACCAGCGCAGACGCTGCCGCGGGATGGCTCCAATCCGGTATCGAGACGGAGTTCCCCGGCAAAAGTGGACGGGTCGCAGCAAGCTATTCCCGCTGAGTTGCAGCTCGAGTCGAGCTGCCTTGGGAAGCAACGACTCGCCGAAGGTGCCCGAGAGTCTTGCCTCTTCGGGCGTGCCGCGGGTACCGTGCTTCAAGGATTCACATCGAGGTCAGCGCCCGAACGAAGTGAGGGCGCGTCCTGTTGGAGCAGGACACGCCCTCGACGGTGGACCCGATGCAAAGCTTCGAGGCAAAGCGAGGATCCACCGTTGGATCTGAATCGCCCAGGCGTGTCCGGAGACTCCGTTCCTTGGGAAGGTTGGAGTCATGTCAGGGAGAACTTCGAGGCGGTATCCCGATGAGTTGAGGTCTCGGGCGGTGCGGATGGTCGTGGAGACCCGTACCGAGGGTGAGTCGGAGTGGGCT
>JBOFLH010000600.1:0-7384 GCA_051657765.1 Nocardioides sp.
AGGATCTTCCGAGCCCTGAGTCTCTCGGCCGCCGAGGCGGCCCGACTGCTCGACGGGGGTCAGAACGCCATCACCGTGATGACCGATTGGTGGCGTGCCGGCGTGCCGTTCGACGACGTGGCCGCCTGGTCGGCCGCCGGCTTCAGCGCCACCGAAGCGGCCGCCCAGTGCGCCGCGGGAACTGACCTCGAGCAGGCCAAGATCCTGCGGGCGCTCACCGCCGACTGAAGCGGCGGCCGACACGCCACGACCCGGCGCCCGGTCTCGATGCGGCCGCGCGCCGGGTCGTGGCACGTCAGGCGCTGGCCGCTGCCGGCTCTGACGCGCGGTCACCAGCGAGCAGCTGCCCCCGTGCCAACCCTTGGTAGACGGCGTCGTCGGCGATGAGCTCCTCGTGCGTGCCGACGCGCCGGACCCGTCCACCGTCGAGCAGGACGATCCGGTCGGACGCGGCCACGGTGGACAGTCTGTGCGCGATGACGATCATCGTGCAGCTCTTGGCCAGCTCGCTGATCGCTTCCCGCAAGGCCGCCTCGTTGACCGAGTCGAGCTGTGACGTGGCCTCGTCGAGCAGCACCAGCCGCGGTCGGGTGAGCAGCAACCGGCCGATCGCCAGTCGCTGACGCTCCCCGCCGGACAGCTGCGACCCACGGTCGCCGACCGCGGTGTCCAGGCCGTCGGGCAGTCGTGCCACCAGGTCGCCGAGCTGGCTGGCCCGGACCACCGCGTCGAGCCGGTCCTCCGGGGTGTCTGGCGCCGTGTAGAGCAGGTTCTCCCTCAGAGTGCCGGCCAGCACCGGGGCAGACTGCTCGACATACCCGATCTGCCGGCGCAACTCGTTGATCGGGATCTGAGCGATGTCCTGCCCGTCGAGCAGGATCCGTCCGGCGTCGGGGTCGTAGAAACGCTCGAGAAGGCCCAGGATCGTCGTCTTGCCCGCCCCGGACGGGCCTACCAGCGCCGCCTTGCAGCCAGCGGGCAGGTCGAACGAGACGTCCCGCAGCACTGGCACGTCCGGCCGGTAAGCGAAGCGGACGTGCTGCAGCGACACGGTCGGAGGCTCGGTCCGGGCCGCGTCGGGGAGCTTCGTGGTCCTCGGCGCCTCCTCGATCTCCATGCTCTCGACTGCCATCACTCGGTCTGCGGCCGCCGACGCCTTCTGGAGCTGCGATACGGCGTTGGAGATGACCATGATCGGGCTGGCGAGGTACAGGATGTACAGGAGGAAGGCGATGAGGTCGGATGCGCTGATTGCTCCCGCGGCCACCCGGAGGCCGCCGACGCCGAGCACGAGCAGGAAGGACATCTGCACGGCCAGGCCTGTGCCGACGCCGACGGTCGCGTCCAGCTTCACCGAGCGGACCCCGGCGACGTACGCCTCGCGAGCCCGCTCGCCGATCGCCTGGATCTCCTGTTCCTCCCGCACGCTGGCCTTGACGGTGCGGATCGCGCCTAGGGCCCGCTCCAGTGAAGAGGTCATCTGGCCGATGCCCTCCTGGGCCGCCTCGGTGGCGGTGCGGATCCGGCCCAGGAGAGGCAGCACGCCGAGGAACACCACGACGAGGACGCCCAGCACGACGGCGAGTTGCACCCAGTCCAGATAGGCCATCACCGCGATCGCGCCGACCAGCAAGATCACGCTCGACACAGCGTCCAGCACGTTCGCCGTCACGACGCTGCGTAACAACGTGGTGTCCGACCCGGCGCGTGACAACAGGTCCCCGACCGACCGTCTGTCGTACTCACTCATCCGCAGACGCAGCAGCCGGGCTATCAAGTTGCGTCGCAACTGATAGACGATCTTCTCGCCGGTGCGCTCGAGCACGAACAACTGGACACCGTTGACGAGTGCACCACCGAGCACCAGGGCCAGCAGCGTCAGCACCGGCCCGCGCAACGACTCGTCCACCCCGACCGCGTCCAGGACCCTCTTGGCCGCCAGCGGCTGCGCCAGCGCCGCGACCGATCCGAGCGCGCCGAGCAGCAGGCCGACGACGAGTGCCGCACGGTGCTCACAAGCCAACCAGAGCAGGGCCTTCAACCCGCTCGCGTTGGCTTCCTCGGCACCGGGAGGATCGTCCGCCACCACGTTCTTGGTCATCGTTGTCCTTTCACGGCCACTTGGAGGCAGCGGCCACCCGCGATGTCCCGGTGACGCCGGCATCTGACATCTTACGAAGGTCCCGCGTCACGCTGACACGCTTAAGCCACCGGTCCGTACCGTCGAATCGAGCCTCGAACGCTCGCCGGCCGTGTACGCACCGGTGGTTGTCGACGAAAAGGAAATCGCCGGGCGCGAGGGCCACATCGGACAACCGGGCGCTGATCTCGTCCCGGATCACCGCCAGAGCGCCTGCCGCCTCGGACGAGTCGTCGGCGACCATGGTGAAGTCCGCGTCAATGCACATCGACTGACAGGCCCGGGCACCGTAGAGCACTGGCAGCCGAGGGGGGTTCACCCAGGCACCGTCGCCCGAGGCTGCCGGGCTGTGCGAGGTGTCCGGCAGGTGGTGGAAGGACGGCTGCTCCAGCGCCCCGCGTACCGGTTCCGACAGGTCCAGGTCGCGCAGCTGGGCCAGCGTGGTCGGTACGTCGTCAGGGTTGCGCAGGCAACCCAGCAGCAGATAGTCGGCCCGATAGGGATGGAACGCGTCCTCGGTGTGCCAGCCCAGTTCGACGGCGCTGCTCGCGCTGGTCTGCGAGTTCACCTGGTCGGCGCCGGGCACGAGGTCGTGCACCAGCCGGGCGTTCTGCTGGGTCTCCCACCCGAACACGTCGCCCAGCAACGAGGCGAAGAGCACCAGGGAGATCTCGGGCGTCAGGGCGGGACGCCGCGGCACCGGCTCGAACACCGGCGGCGTGCGGCCCAGCTCGGCCTCGTCGATGTGGACCCCGCGGATGCGGAACCAGCCCAGGTCGTCGCTGTGCCGCATCTGCTCGGTCCACCAGAGCAGGTCGAGCGGCAGACGGCGGGCCAGCATCCGGGCGTCCTTGAGGAACCGGGGGTCCTCGACGCTGTCGTACCGGTCCCGGATGTCGCGGGCGAGGTCGGCGACCGCGAGACTGTCGGCCTCGCTGAGGGTGAAGGTGTTCGACAACGCAGCGGTCGGGCGCCGCGGGTCGAGTTCGAAGCTGGAAAGGCTCTTCGACGACATCTCAGCGAGTCGTCTTCGGGCCGAGTTCGCCTTGTCCCTCCTCGATCTTGGCCCGCCCTGTCTGGATCAACACCGCAAGCTCTGCATCGGTGTGTGCCGACCCGAGGTGCTCGATCACCACATCACGCCGGCCCTCCCGGCGAGCGATCTGGACCGCAGTAGCACCCGACGCCGTCTTCACCTTCCGCACGAACACCACCACGAAAATCTAGCCGCTTAGTGTGTCACCCCACCGCCCCATACCCCGCTGACCAGCACAAACACCCCGCCAACCACGAAAACACACGCGACCTGTGCCAGTCAGGTCGAACCCGGCCGCGCCGTCCTCACCGCCGCACTCGACCTGCTCGACCGCCCCCGCGACCTCTACGACGGCGCCACCGACGACACCCGCACAATCCTCAACAAGGCCATCTTCACCCGACTCTACCTCGACAGCACCGACCGCCGACCCCGAACCATCGCCGACGCACTCAACGCCAGCCTCATCCACGCCACCCGGCCCACAGACGACTCTGGCGCCTCCTAGGAGTCCTGGGAGGCGCCAGACGCCGAGACGATCCGCCTCGCCGACCTGCTCAAACTCTCCCTCAAGGGCCAGAGTTTGAGTAAGCCGACCATGGTGGAGCTGGCGGGAATCGAACCCGCGTCCTCGAGCGTCGAACCAGGTCTTCTCCGGGTGCAGTCAGTGATGGCGTCTTCTCTGCCCCGGCGCTCGCACTAACACGTTGCCGACAGGCGCAGTCTGGAAAAAGTCCCGCTCACCCCTCCAGACAGGAGATGAGCAGCAAGCCTTCTAAATGAGGCCTGGGTCCGGGACGAAGGCGGATGCCCGGTCAGACCCTTCGATCACTGCTCAGGCAGCGAGAGCGAAGTCAGTGCGATTAGAGTTGGCACCTATAGTTTCCAGCGGTCGTTAACGAGATGTCGCTGGCTCCTCGACCCGCTTCTCCTGGAACTAACGTCCCAAGTCGAAACCGATCAGCCCCTCTTGAGTTGTCAACCCCAGTGTACGCGTACATGCGCGGGACTCACCATTGACTTTCGGCCAGTTCGCCGTCGCTTGCGACCAGACCGCTCGTAGGCCCAGTCGACGAGCCCGTCGCCAGCACCGCAAGGACGGTGGTGATCGGTACCGCGAGCACCAGCCCGATGCCGGACGCGAAAGTGCGGACGATCTCCTCGGCGATACCCTCATCGAGCAACAGATCCAACAGCGGGCGATCAAAAAGGGACACCAGGCCCAGCAGCGCCAAGGAGGTGCCGGCGTAGGCGAAGGCGATCGTATAGATCGTCGAGGCGATGTGGTCGCGACCGATCCGCATGCCACTGCGCCACAATGCCCACCGGCTCATTTCCGGAGCGGCGGCACGCAACTCCCACACTGCAGAAGCTTGGGTGATGGTGACGTCATTCAAGACGCCCAGGCCGGCAATGATCACCGCACACAGCACCAGGCCGGAAAAGTCCAGGTCGGTCGTGCGCGCGAACAGCGCTCCGCCATCCTCATCGGCCACTCCAGAAATCTGGGCTCCGGCGATCGCCCAGTGCCCGACCAGCGCCGTCAGCCCGACCCCCGCCAGTGTGCCGAGCAATGCCACCGTGGTCCGCACACTCGGTCCGTGTGCAAGGTAAAGCACCACGAACATGATCAGCGACGAGCCAACCAGCGCCACCGCCCAGCCCCGCTCCCCGCTGAGCAACGCGGGCAGCATGAAGCGCCACATCACCAGCCCGGCAAACACCAAACCAACCACCGCAAGGGCCCCGCGAAGCCTCGCCACCGCCACCACCACCACCAGGAAGAGCGCCGTCATCACGGCAAGGTGGCGGTTTCGATCGATACCAACATAGCCATAGGTAGACGACGCCTCGCCGGCTTGAGGCCGGTCATCGGTGGCACCGACGCCGCCGTCAGTAGGAATCCGGATCAAACGCACCCGATCGCCGGCAACCAAACCGGCCAGCGTCACTTCAGGCGGAGCTTCAACAACCACGTCCTTGTTCCGGTCCGGACCGCTCAAGACCCGAGCAGTCAGTTCGTTGCATGTCTCGGGAAAGGGATTCGTCGTCGGATCCGCGTCCGCATCGGAAAAGACCACCGGGCAGGTCTCCGAGACAGAACCCACCTCGGCGTCGTGCTGGGTCACGCCCGCGCCGAGATACTGAACCGAGCCGACCTTGCTTTGATCCGGCCACATCAACGCTGCGCCACCTAGCGTGAGCGCACCTAGCACGATTGCCATCGCAATGAGCGTTCCGCGTGTGCCGGCGCTCGTCACGACATCGTGTTGACCGTGGCTGCTGTGCGATCCGCCCATCAGTCGAGTCTGCCCTTGAGGCGCCGCCCCAGTGCCTGCTCGGACTCGCGGTTCGCCTGCCGTTCAGCCAGCGCATGACGTTTGTCGTACGCCTTCTTGCCGCGAGCCAGTGCGATCTCTACTTTGGCTCGGCCATCGGAGAAGTACATCGAGAGCGGCACCAAGGTATAGCCCTTGTCGGTGACCTTGCGTTCGATCTTGGCGATCTCGGAACGGTTGAGCAGCAACTTCCGCTTGCGTCGCGCAGCGTGGTTTGTCCACGTGCCCTGGGCATATTCCGGAATGTGTACGGCATGCAGCCAGACCTCGTGGTCGTCGATCTCCGCGAACCCGTCCACCAAAGAAGCCCGGCCAGCCCGGAGGGACTTGACCTCGGTGCCCACCAACACCAAGCCGGCCTCCCAGGTGTCCTCGATGTGATAGTCGTATCGGGCTTTCCGGTTCTGCGCGATCACCTTGCGGTCCTTCTCCTTCGCCATAACGAGCAGTCTCTCACCTTCCCAGTCGCAGCGGCCGGCAAGCCAACCCGGCAGTGACCTGCCCGGCACATCGCGGAGACTCGACCCGATCAACGGCGGGTGCTGGGAACGGTCAGAACCAGCGCTGCGGGTCCACCGGTCGCCCGTCGGCCATCACGGTAAAGTGCAGATGGCATCCCGTCGACCAGCCGGTGCTGCCTACATAGCCGATCACTTGTCCGCGTCTGACGTCAGCACCCTGCCCCACGACATACGACGTGGCGTGGTTGTAGATCGACGCAAGACCGACGCCTCGAACGTATCCGTGATCGATAATCAGGCGATTGCCATAAGCAGACTGGTAGTAGGACGCGATGACCCGCCCGGAGGCCGCCGCATACATCGGCGCGCCACAACCGCTCGCGAAGTCCACCCCGTTGTGAAGACCCCAGTAGCCGTAGATCGGGTGCGTTCGGTAACCGAACGGCGAGGTGACCGGGCCGGACACCGGATACGCGAGAGAGCCGCCCGAAGTCGGCGAGCCATTGGAGACCGCCTGTTGCCGCGCCTGCTCGGCACGCCGTGCCAGGATGGCCTCGATCCGCTGCTCATGGGCTCGCAACACCGACAGCTCCCGACGATCGGCCCGAACCGCTCGCCGCGCGGCCACCCTGGCTGAAGAACGCGCGCCCACCAGCGCCTTGACCTCGCGAGCGCCAGCCGCCGCGGTCGCCTCGAGATCCTGCCGCAACGTCAGCTGCTCGGCTGCCTCCCGTCGCCGGTCAGCCACTTCGAGCGTCACCGTCCGGACCATGACCTTCTTGGCTTCGAGCGCCTTCTCGGCGACGGCCAAGTCCTCGTAGTTGGCCGTCTCGGTGCCGACGATGACGTCCCGGATCTTGCGCTGGCGGATGAGATCGGCGGTGGTTTCAGATCGCAGCAGCGCCGATAGCGCCAGGACTTCGGGGTCACCCTCGGTGTAGATCGACGAAATCAGCTGAGACACCGCAACCCGCTGCTGCTCCAGAGCCACCCGCGCCGCATCAAGTTTCGTCTTCGCGGCAGCCAAGCGCTCCTCGGCGGCCTGGAGCCGCGCTTGCATCAACTCATCTCGCTTTATCGCGGCGGCCAACGCGGACCGGGCCTCAGCCCACTGGGCTCGCGCCGCAGCCAGCTGCGCCCGGGCCGCTCGCAATCGGAGTACGGACTCGCGCGCAGCTCGACTGGACCCTTCGAGGTCATCAGCCGCCGCCTCGACCTGGTTGGTGACCCTGCTCCGACGGTCCTCCAAGGTGCCATCAGCGGTAGCCGACGCACCCGCCAGAGGAGCAGCGCCGAGCGCCAAGACGCAGACGAGAAAGACGACGTTCCGATGTTGGGAGCGCGCACAGGGGAAGAAGTGCACCGGTAGACCTTCGGTTGTTCGGGGAAGTGAACACCTCGACGGTAG
>JBOFLH010000601.1:0-8295 GCA_051657765.1 Nocardioides sp.
AGTCGCGGGCCGGCCCCCGAGGGATCGACGCAAGCGAACGCCTGTTTGACCGACGTCATCGATCCACCCTAGCGGGGTGACCTCGCCGTTCGGTCTGGCGTGGTTGACGCCAGAGCAAGAGGAAGCACAACCAAATCCCGCCCGGCAACGTCATATCGGCAACAGCGCAAAACATGACGGAGGTGGCAGGCGTGAAGACGTTGCTTCTACGGGTTCTGGGACTCACGGTGGTATTGGCTCTGCTGGGCTATCTCGGTTCCGCAGCGATCAGCGGACATCAAGCCGCTGCCAGGTCCGATGCGCCAGTGCCGGTCACCGCGACGCCGTCGCCGACCCCGTCCGCGACCAGGGTGGAGCCGTCGTCCGCTCCGGCCGCCGCTCGAGCGCACCGCCTCGGCGACACAGGGATCAAGGTCCGCGAGTTGCAGGCCCGGCTGTTCCAGCTGGCGTGGGGGCCGGAGTTGACGACCGGCCGTTACGACCGGGCTACCCAAGACGCGGTACGCGGATTTCAGTCCAAACGCGGCCTGGAGCCCACCGGCGTCGCGGACCAGCGGACCTGGGCCAGGCTGAGGGACCTGACCGGGGCACCGACCCACGATCAGCTTTTCAACATCCTGCAGCCAGGTCCGGCGCTCTGGGGTCCCGGCGCCACCGGCGACGACGTTCGGCGCCTGCAAGTTCGGCTGATCCAGATCGGTTGGCTCTCCGGCGACGTCTCAGGCACCTATGACGCGGCAACCACCCAAGCAGTCACGGGATTCCAGGCTAAGCGAAAGATTCCCGCTACCGGAACGGTGGATCAGCGCACCCTGGATCGGTTGCTGGCGATGACGAACGAACCCACCTACGAGCAGATGCACAACGTCCGACCCAAGCCGGGTGGCCTCGACCCGCGGTGCCACACCGGCCGGGTGCTCTGCATCGACAAATCGACGAAGTCCATGCGCTGGGTGGTGGACGGCCAGGTGATCGCCAGCTACGACGTACGCTTCGGGTCCGCCGAGCTGCCCACCCGTGAGGGCGCCTTCTCGGTCTTCATGAAGTCGCGAGACCACGTCTCGACTCTCTATCACACGCCGATGCCTATGGCGATGTTCTTCTCAGGCGGCCAGGCCGTGCACTATTCGCCGGACTTCGTCGCGAACGGCTATGCCGGCGCCTCGCATGGCTGCGTCAACGTGCGCGACTACAACGGGATCGTGGCGCTGTTCGAACAGGTGCGGATCGGTGACAAGGTCATCATCTACTGGTCCTAGCCGGCAACCGTCGACCCTAGCCGACCCTAGCCGACCCTGGCCGAGGGCCGCCCTTACCTCAGCAGCGTCGGCGGATCTTCGGTTCCCGGCGCCTCGTCGGATCCCTCATCAGGTCCGGGCATCTGATCGGTTGTCGGCGTACTTTCGGGCGCCGCTGGCTCCTCGGATGTGGGGTTGGTATCGGGTCGGTGGCCGGCGACTTTGTCCACGAGTGCGCCCGCCTTGCTCTTCGCCGTCGCGACCTTGTCGGCGTACTTTCCGTCCGTTCGGCCGTCGATGGCGTCGCCCGCCTTGTCCAGGAGCTCCTCGATCTTGCCCTTCTGTTCGTGAGCAACCGAACCGGCTTTGGACTTGGCGTCCGCGAGGCCCTTCTTCGCCTTGCTGCCCAGGTCGTCGAGTTTGCTGGCCAGGTCGAGTTCCTCAGCCTTGGCCTTGATCTGGTCGGTGAACTTCATCTGCTCTCCCTTGGTAACTCTCTCGGTGCGGGTGCGCCGCGTGGTGGGCACAACCGATCCTCGCGATCCAGTGTCCCTCAGAACCGCGTTCGACAACAGTGGGTATGGTGCCGCCATGGCCAAACGCTCGCGCACCACCGCTCGGACCACCGCTCGAGCCGTTGATCGTCACCAGCAAGAATCTGTCGCGCCACGACGACCGTGCCCATGCGGCTCGGGCCGGCGTTACAAGGCGTGCCATGGTGCGGCGGGAGGTCCGGCGCCGGTGTTCGTGGCCCGGCCGTTTGCCGGGCTGGTTTCGGAGTGCGATCTCGTCGCCATGCGCGAACTGGTGCCGGCGGCGACCGCTCCATTGCGGCTCCGCGACTCCGACCGAGTGGTGCAGCTGTGCACGATTCTGCCTGCGGCGGCGCCCGCCATGGTCCGCGACAGTGGGGAGATTTGGTTGGCGCTGCAGGTGCAGCACCACTTCGGCGACCCGGCTCGCGACCTCGGTGCGGTGCTGGAGAAGGCGGTTGTTGCCGACCCTGGGGTGGTCGGGCTGGTCACCGCGCCTGGGGATGGTCCTCGGCTGCCTGACCTCATCGTCGACGCTCGCCTGGAGATCACTGTTCACCCGGACTTCGATTTCTGGCTGGCAGATGTCGACGACGATCCGGAAGCCAAGGCGGCCGCGCTCCAGCGTCCTAACGAGTCGGCGCACCCAACCGTTCGCCTGGACGGCGTCGACGCCGCCTATTGGACCGATGTCGGCACCAAGGAGCATCTGCGGTGGGTGATGCCCGAGTCCGAAGATCGATTGCTGGACGCGTTGGCCAGGTTGCACGCCGCCGGTGGCGACGGCATCGCGGCGGGCTCTCGCTTGGTCGGCATGTTCCGGGCGCACGGCCTGCTCGCGCCGGTGTGGGACCTGCCGCCGGGCACCGGCCCGGCGATCCTGGAGGCGCCGGTCGCGGAGTTCGCCAAGCGGCTGGCTGAGGCGTTGGCGGACACCGCTGCGCTGACCGCCGAGCAGCGGTCTAGCCGGGCTGGCTTGGCGAATCGCCAAGTGACTATTCGCTAGGGGCCCAAACGGGTCATTTGCGGGTGGCAGGACTCACAATCCGCCTCAAGATGTTGAATCGACACCTAATTCTCCCGTACGTTTCTCGGCATCCCGGCCGTTGTTGCATCCCCCGTCAGCAGCGGCCGGGCCAGCTCGTTTCCGGCGCGTTCCGGCCGAGGGGATCAACTGGCGGCCGTTGCCAACTGGCGCTGAGGCGGTGGGTCCGGTGAGCCTCAGCGGGTCATCTCGTACGCCGTGATCGCCGCGAGCAAGAGGCAGCTGACGCTACCCACATAGTGCAACCGGTTCAGCCGGATTCTTTTGAGTAGCTCGCGCCCGACCATGACTGCCAGCGCACTCACCGCAAGTAGCGCCAACCAGGCGCCCGCGAACACGCTGCCGGGCTCGTCGTACCTGGCCGCCAATGTCAGGGTGAGCACTTGGGACAGGTCGCCCCACTCGGCGGCGAAGAGCACAATGAACGCGGTTCCGATCACCCGATAGTTGGCCGGCTCGGCGCGGGCCGGACCGGCGACCGGCGCCGCGAGGTCCACCGAATCACTGGGCTCGGCGCGGCGAGCGGTGCGAAAGAGGACCAGTGCTCCGATGAGAAACATGGCCAGCGCGACCGAACGCACCAGATTGGCCGGCAACAGGGTAGCCGCTTGGCCAAACGCGACCGCGACCGCGGTCTGGACTCCGAACGCTAATCCCACCCCGATCCAGACCGGCCGGGATCGATACCTCGTCGACAACACGAGCGTGGCGAGGAAGGTCTTGTCCGGCAACTCGACCACGAAGATGGCGGCAAAGGTTAACGCGAGGACCACCGGATCCATCGCGCTACTCGGTCCGGAACGGGTCCGCCGGATAGACACCGATGATCTTGACGTCCGTGGTGAAGAACGCCAACTCTTCCAAGGCGCGGGCAACGTTTGGGTCCGCTGGGTGGCCGTCGACCTCGGCGAGGAACTGAGTGGCCGAGAAATGGCCACCGACCATATAGCTCTCGAGTTTGGTCATGTTGACGTTGTTCGTGGCGAAGCCGCCGAGTGCCTTGTAAAGCGCGGCGGGCAGGTTGCGGACATTGAAGACGAACGAGGTAACCACCGGACCGTTGTCTGGGGCCGCCTCCATCGGCGCGGCCGACAACACCACGAACCGGGTGGTGTTGTGGTCCTCGTCCTCGATGTCCGCGGCGAGTACGTCGAGGCCGTAGATGTCCGCGGCGAGTGGCGGCGCGATGGCAGCCTGGGTGAGGTCGTTGGCCGCGGCAATCTCGCGGGCCGCGCCCGCGGTGTCTCCCGAGATGACGGTCTCCAGGTGGTGTTCCTTGATGATCCGGCGACATTGGCCCAGTGCGTGCACATGGCTGTGCACAGTCTTGACGGTGCCCAATGTTGACCCGGGGACGCCCAATAGGTGGAAGCGGATCCGCAAGAAGTGTTCCGCGATGATGTGTAGTCCGGAGGTGGGCAGGAAGTGGTGGATGTCGGCCACCCGCCCAGCAATGGAGTTGTCGATAGGAATCATCGCCAAGGCCGCGGCACCGCTCTCGACCGCGGCGAACACGTCCTCGAAAGACGCGCAGGCGACCGCCGTCCAGTCCGGGTAGTGACGCTTGCACACCAAGTGGGAGTTGGAGCCGGGCTCGCCCTGGTAGGCGATTCGAGGTGCGGGTTGCTGACCAGTCACGCGTCGTATCGTCGCATGCCCGGTCCCACAGAGGCTCCGGAGATGGATGGTGATGATCGTGATGCTCCCTGTCTGATGCGACCATCACCAGGTGCGACCGACAGTCACTGATCTCATCACCGATGCCTACATCGCGGCATGTGCCCGCGGCCTCGGCGCGGAGGTGGCCATGTTCGATCGGGCTCTCCGCCGCTTTCGCGTGTGCGGGAGCTGGCGTAGCTCATCCGACCGGCTCGCGGCCGGATGAGCACGGATCATCTCTCGCAGGCAGTGCCGTCCTTATCGCGGTCCAGGGCGGCCCGGTTCTGGCGGTAGACCCTCTTGGCCTTCTTCCGGTATGCCGGGCGCCCGTAGCCCTGCGCCACCTGCTTGCTCGCCGCCCTTTTCGATCGCGCCACCCCGTGCGGGAAGTCCTTAGTCAGTTTCGCGCATGAGGAGTACTTCTCCGCTGGCGCTGCCGAGGCCGAGTTCACCTGGATCGTCGTCACCGCGGCAACGGCCAGCATCAGCGACACCGCAAGACTCGCACACTTCTTCATGCTGGGCTCCCAAGATTCGAGGATGTGGACTGGGACGCTAGCGCGAATTCAGACTGGGCGGGCCGCTTTGGCCAATGTGATGCGCGTCCTCATGAGGTATTGTCATGACCATGAAACGTCTCAAGATCTCCGCGGGCGGGCAGGTGTCCATTCCGGCCGAAATCCGGCGCCGGTGGGGCACGCTGACGGTCGTGATCGATGACCATGGCGACGAGGTGGTGCTGCGACCGGCCCCGGACGACCCCATCGCGGCGGCAAGAGGGCGGTTCGCGACCGTGGGCTTCACTTCCGACGAGTTGCGCGAACGGGCACGAGCTGACGACGAGGCTGCTGATGCCCGTCGCCGGGGATGACGGTCTTCGACGCTCAGGCCCTCTTGGCCATGCTCCTCGACGAGCCCGGAGCCGCCGACGTTGAGGGCCTCCTGCGCCAAGGTGGCGTGGTGATGGCGTCCATCAATATCGCCGAGGTCATTGATCGCCTACATCGGATTGCTGGTCGACCCATGAGGGAGGTCCGAGAGGCTCTGGATCCCTTGATCCCCACTCCCATCGCGGTGCGAGACGTGACATTGGACCTCGCCGCGACGGCCGTGGATCTCAGAAGGCGTCACTACAACCGGACCACCAGCGCCCTTTCGATGGCGGATTGCTGTGTGCTTGCCATCGCCGAAACAGGTCATACCGTGGTCAGTGCGGACGGTCCGTTGCTCCGGGCGGCGCAGGCTGAGGGACGACAGGTCATCGCCCTCCCGGATTCCCGGGGGCGATATCCGTCGGTGACGGGCTAGGCCCCGCACCCCGGGTGCGGGGCACCCGAATCAGTAGGCAACCAGGCACACACGCCATCCGCAGCTCCTTGCCCGGACCGACCGAATCACCGTCCAACTGCCGAGGGGTGTCGTGGCTGGCCCGGACCACCACACTGGCGCCGGTCATCCGGTTCAGCGAGTCGTCGGTGCGACTGCGTTTGGCGAGGATCCGAGCGGTCAGCGGAATCCACGACAACAGGTGCCGAGGATGCAGTAGTACGACGTCGAGTAGGCCGTCATCGATGGCCGCATCGGGCAGCAACGGCATGCCCGCCTGCAGGTAGCCGACATTGCCGACGACGACCGTGCGCGCCCGGTGTTTAGTGAAGGGTCCGCCGTCGATGGAGATCTCGACCCGGACCGCCGGACTGCGCAGCGACTTGCCGCCGGCCACCAGATAGGCGAACCAGCCCACCTTTTTCTTGATGTCCTCGTTGACACCTTCCATGATCGCGGCGTCCATGCCCATGCCGGCCATCACCATGAAGTGGGTGTCCACAATGCCGTCACCCGACACCGCGACCATGTCGATTGCCCGGTCTTGTCCGTTGAGCGCCACGTCGATCGCGGAGCGGAGATAAAGCGGGACGTCGAGATTGCGGGCAAGCAGGTTGCCGGTGCCGACGGGAATGATCCCCACCGGAATTCCGGTGTTGGCGAGTTCCGCGCATACCTCACGGACTGTGCCATCCCCGCCACAAACCAGCACCAGGCTTGCGCCGTCGACAGCGGCGGCATGCGCCATACCGGCTCCCGGGTCCGCCACCGTGGTGTACAACCAGCGTGACAGCGACCAGCCGGCCTCGGTGGCCATCGTCGAGACGATAGCGCGAAACTGCGTGAGATCCTCGAGCTTGACCGGGTTGACGATCACCGCAAGCTCCCGGGTGGTGGGGTCGCTCTCGATCAGGGGGCCAGCGCTCTGACCGCGGGGCACCGGGCTATAGAGGGCCAGCCCGAGCAGTGCCATCCCGGCTCCCAGAAGCACGCCACCGATCGTGTCCGTCGGGTAATGCCTGCCCAGCAGAACCCGGTCGGCACATACCAGGGCCACCGTCAGCAGAGCCAGCACCCCAGCGATTCGGCGGAGGAGGGCACGGCGACCAAACATGCCGACCAGCACCATCAGCACGCCGGCATAGGCGGTCACCGAGCTGGCGTGCCCCGACGGGAAGGCCCCGTTCTCCAGCAGCGCGACCGAACTCTGCCAGTCCGGTCGCGACCGGTCGACAACCACCTTGAGCAGAGTCGCGGTCAGCTGGGTGCATGCCCTCACGCCGACGGCGTACGCCGCCGCCCGTCGGTGTCGACGCGCCAGCAGTGTGATCGCCAGCACTGCGGTGGCGACGGCCATGACGGTCGTGCTGAAGCCGACCTCGACGACCCGAAGAGGGAGATCAAGCCAGCGGCGATCGATTGCCCAGGCCCGGGCCGGCCCGCCCAGACGATCAAGTGCGCCCAGTGCCGCCCATCCGCCCGGCGCCAGGGCCGCGGCCAGCCCGAGGAGGCCGAAGCAGAGCGTGGCCCAACTCAGCGGGATCCAGCGGGCGCGTTCTGACACGGACGCCAGTATGGCCCGTCGCCGAGGGGTCCCCAGACCGGCTGCCGCAATGCGGTGGATCGCGTGCGGGTCAACGGGTGGCCGATCAGCACCCAAGCCGCACGCAGCAAGGGACATCCGCCGGTTGCCCGGCGTACATCTCGCGGCCACCGACGACGGGTGCACTGGTCTTGTCAAAGTCGCGTTTCACACTGAAGTGTTGCTAACCGCTAGCAACCACCCGGTCGCCTCAGCGTGGCATTCGATCAGTGCCGAATGTGTCCAGCAGACTCCGATCCCCCCAAAGGAGCACGACGTGAAACCCTCCCGAACACTCACCCTCGCCAGACCAATCGCCAGGCCAATCGGTGCCGCCCTGCTCACGGTCATCAGCACTATGGTGGCGCTGTCCGGTCCGCCCGCCTCCGCGGTAGTGCCCGGCCGGCTGGTGGTCTCCGCGACCACGCCCGTCAACTCCGCCGCCGTGAAGACCATCTCGGTCAGCTGCCCGCCGGGCCGTTCGGTCATCGGCACTGGCTACCGGATCGCCGGCGCCAACGGTCAAGCCAAGGTCTCCGACCTGATCCCTGCCGGGCCCACGGTCTCCTTGCGAGTGGTCGAAATCGCGGGCGCCTTTCCCGGCAACTGGCAGGCCACCGTCATTGCCGTGTGCGCCGACATCGTGCCGACGATCGTGTCCGCGACCACGCTGGTGAATTCCGCGAACGTCAAGTCGGTGGTCACCCCCAATTGTCCGGTGAACGCGCCCCTGCTCACCGGCACCGGCTATCAGCTCGCCGAGTCACCCGCGAACCAGGTGGTGGTGGACACCCTGCTGCCGAGCGCATCGCTCAGCACGGTGACGCTCCGGGCCTCGGAGTCGATTCCCAACCTGGCCAACTGGCAGGCCACGGTCTATGGCATCTGCACGGCCCCGATCGGTCAAACGCT
>JBOFLH010000602.1:0-20281 GCA_051657765.1 Nocardioides sp.
ATCCGTCCCACTTGGGCTCGAAGGAGAGGCCGGTAATGCCGGCGGTGGTGTGCTTCGCGGGATCGGGGATCCCGGCGACACTCTTGGCGAGCATGGGCTGTAGGGGCGGCATGACCGGAAGATCCACGGGTTCAATCTAGCCGGTCGAATCGACCGTACGTGGTGCCCAAATCGCATCGAGCGGGGTCTCGGCCTTAGGCTTGGTGGTCTGTCCCCGGTTGGTCTGTCGGCAGGGCCCGCCTGACTTTGAATCAGGATAAGCGACGTAGGTTCGACTCCTACCCGGGGAGCTTGCGGTCCGCTGGACCATCCTCTCCGACAAACAGACCTTGCCCACGAAACCTTGGGAGTCCGGTGTTTACGAACCTGACCGTGATAGTGCTGGCCGCTGGCGGTGGCACCCGCATGCATTCCAAGACCAACAAGGTGCTCCACCGACTGGGCGGACGGAGCATGATCGAGCATGTGCTTGCGGCCGTGGCCGGAGTTGGTCCCCGGCACTTGGTCGCTGTTATCGGTGCCCATCGAGATCAGGTCGGTCCGCACATCGAGGCGGCTGCCGCCGATTGCGTGCTGGCCGTACAAGAAAAACAATCTGGCACCGGACACGCGGTTCAGGCCGGCGTCGCTGCCCTCCTGGCCCAGCGACCAGATGCCTTGACAAGTGCCGACGCCGGCCCGGCCACCGTCCTGGTGGCCTATGGCGACACTCCTTTGTTGCGGGCCGACACGTTGCAGAAGTTCGTGGCAGAGCACGTCGCTTCGGAATCGGCCGTCAGCATCTTGAGCGGGCTGGTTGACGACCCCGCCGGCTACGGCCGCATTCTCCGGGCCGGTTCCGGGGAAGTCGTCGGCATCGTCGAGCAGAAGGATGCCCGTGCTGATCAGCGCGAGATCCGGGAGATCAATTCCGGGATACTTGCCTTCGCGGCCGACTTCTTGGTCAATGCGCTGCCGCAATTGCACAACTCGAACGCGAGCGGCGAGTACTACCTCACTGACCTGGTCGGGCTGGCGCGTGCCGACGGGTTGATGGTGGCTGCTTTCCCAATTGAGGATCAGATGCAGATTCAGGGGGCCAACGATCGCCAACAGCTGGCCGCGCTGGGCCGCGAGCTGAATCGCCGCCTGGTGTCGGCCGCCATGATGTCCGGCGTCACCGTGGTTGATCCTGAGACCACCTGGATCGACGCGGACGCCCAGGTGGCTCCGGACGCCACTCTGCTGCCCGGCACCCAGCTGCTCGGTGCCACGACGGTGGCCCGGGACGCCGTCATCGGTCCGGATACCACGCTTCAGGACTGCTCGGTGGGGATCGGGGCACGCATCGTCCGTAGCCACTGCGTGGGCGCGAGGGTCGACACCGAGGCAACCGTCGGACCGTTCGCCTACCTGCGCCCCGGCACGCACCTCGGATCCGCCGCCAAGATCGGCGCGTTCGTCGAGTCCAAGAACGCCGACATTGGCGCGGGAGCCAAGGTGCCCCACCTGACCTATGTCGGGGACGCCGATATCGGGGACGGCGCCAACATCGGTGCCGGCACGGTCTTCGCGAACTATGACGGACTCGCCAAGCATCGCTCGCGAGTTGGCCGGCATGCCCGCACGGCGTCAAACAATACGATGGTCGCTCCGGTCTCCATCGGAGATGGCGCCGCGACCGGCGCCGGCGCGGTGATTCGACGTGATGTGCCGGCT
Source organism: Nocardioides sp. (assembly GCA_051657765.1). Classification (GTDB taxonomy): domain Bacteria; phylum Actinomycetota; class Actinomycetes; order Propionibacteriales; family Nocardioidaceae; genus Nocardioides. The sequence goes on from JBOFLH010000602.1 coordinate 1,699, forward strand.
GGCGCGCTCGGGGTATCCAGTGGTCCGCAACGCAATCTGGCCGGTTGGGTGGCCCGCCGCTGGCCGGGCACCTCAATGGCTAGGGCAGCGAGTTGCGCCGCAGACGCGGCCACCGGCACCCAAGTTGGGCCCGAGGTGCCCGGTGAGACACAATTGGCAGCGCCGAGGCCAAACGAATCCAACTGAGGGGTTGCCCCGTGGGTCGCATGAAGAAGACCACCAAGAAGCACCTCATGGTCTTCAGTGGTCGAGCCCATCGCGCGCTGGCGGCGGAGGTGGCCGAGCAACTCGGCACCGTCATCGTGCCGATGTCGGCTTATGAGTTCGCCAACTCGGAGATCTATGTCCGATTTGAGACGTCGGTGCGCGGCTCAGATGCCTTCGTGATCCAGAGTCACACGGCTCCGATCAATGAGTGGATCATGGAGCACCTGATCATGGTTGATGCGCTCAAGAGGGCCTCTGCCAAGCGGATCACGGTGGTGCTGCCGTTCTACGGTTATGCGCGTCAGGACAAGAAACATCGGGGGCGGGAGCCTATTTCAGCTCGGCTGATGGCCGACTTGTTCAAGACGGCCGGGGCGGATCGCCTGATTGCGGTTGACCTGCATGCAGACCAGATCCAGGGCTTCTTCGACGGTCCGGTGGATCATCTGATGGCTTTGCCGATCTTGGCGGATTACGTCTATCAGAACTATGCCGACGAGTCGCTGGCCGTCGTGTCGCCCGATGCTGGGCGGATCAAGGTCGCCGAGCGCTGGTCCGCTCGGTTGGGTGGTGCGCCGTTGGCCTTCATCCACAAGACCCGCCGGTCGGATGTGCCCAACGAGACCGTGGCTAACCGAGTGGTCGGCGACGTGCGTGGGCGCATGTGTGTGTTGGTTGATGACATGATCGATACCGGTGGGACGATCGTGAATGCGGCCGAGGCACTAATGGCGGATGGAGCCAAAGGTGTCATTATCGCGGCGACGCATGCGATTTTGTCCGATCCTGCGGTTGATCGGCTGAAGAACAGTTCAGTCAGCGAAGTGGTGGTCACCGATACCTTGCCGCTCACCGCTGATCGACGCTTCGACAAGCTGACCTGCTTGTCGATCGCGCCCCTGCTTTCCCGCGCCATTCGGGAGGTCTTCGAAGACGGATCGGTCACCAGTATGTTCGAGCCGCACTCGTAGACCTGGGCGCGGTCGAGCGCCAGGTCTTCGCCGGGTGGCTTATCCGCCGACGATGACAACGGCTGAAGCCGTCGATGGCGGCTCGCAGATTTCCCGAGGGAGGCTCGAACTGGGTACAGTTTCGGTGGTGCCTCGGCGAGGGACATCCAGGTGGGCTCGTGAAAGCGAGCTGCGTCACTTCACCTGGTGAACTCCGTGATCGACAAGGCCGGCAGATCAGGCCGCGCTGAGTCTTCGGCGCGGCTTTCTTGCTGTCCGCGCCACTCCAGAGGCAACACTAGCCGCCCCGACGTTCGATGAGTCGCGAAACTGCGAATGAGGAGTCTTACCATGTCCGCCGAGAAGATCACCGCCGAGAGCCGAACCGAATTCGGCAAGGGCGCTGCTCGCCGCATCCGCCGTGAGCACAAAGTTCCAGCGGTGATCTACGGACACGGTGGCGACCCGATCCACGTGACGCTGCCCGGTCACGAGACCATGATGGCCATCAAGCACGGCGGCGCCAACGCACTGCTCGAACTCAGCGTCGACGGCGCTACTCAACTGGCGTTGACCAAGCAGGTCCAGATTGATCCGGTGCGTCGCACCCTGGAGCACATTGACTTTGTCGCGGTGGTGCGCGGCGAGAAGGTCACCGTCGATATCCCGATTCATCTGGTGGGCAGCGCGGTCCGCGATGCGCTCGTGGTCACCGAGAACTCGACGGTCCAGGTCGAAGCCGAGGCCACGCACATTCCCGAGTTCATCGAGGTGGACATCGACGGCGCCCAGGTGGGCACCCAGATTCTGGCCGCCGATCTGCTGCTACCCGGGGGCAGCGTGTTATTGACCGATCCCGATACGTTGATCGTGAACATCACTGGCGCCCAGAGCGCGGAGGCATTCGAGGCAGAGATGGGTGAGGCCGAGACGGGCACAGGCAGTGGACAGGACAGTTCAGCGCCTGGTGCCACGGCCGCCGACGGTGATGCCCGCCAGGGGTAAGGATTCCGGTCGTGCCGATCCTCGCGCCGCCCCGATCGCTCAGCCGACTGTCAGCGTGCCCAACCCCTGTTGGCTGGTGATCGGTCTGGGGAACCCGGGGCCGGGCTATGCCCGGGATCGACACAATGTCGGCTACCTGGTGCTTGACGATCTGGCTGCCCGGATGGGTGGCACGTTCCGAACCCACAAGTCGCGGTTGGCCGATGTATGGGAGGGGCGACTACCCGGCGGCGAGCAGGCGCCGCGCGTCGTGCTCGGTCGGGCTCGCAGCTTCATGAACGATTCCGGCGCGGCGGTCGCCGCGCTGGTGGGCTTCTACCGGGTCTCGCACGAGCGGGTCATCGTGGTCCATGACGAGCTGGACATTCCGTTCCCGACGCTCCGCGTCAAATTAGGTGGTGGCGACAACGGACACAATGGGCTTCGATCAATCCGGGCCGCCTTGGGCTCGGGTGGCTTCTTGAGAGTCCGGGTTGGTATCGGACGCCCGACCACTCGGCAGGACGTAGCCGACTTCGTGCTGTCGCCATTCTCCGGTGCCGAGCGGGCGGAGTTGCCGGCCCATGTGAGCCAGGCCACTGACGCGGTAGTGAGCCTCATCACACGAGGCCTGGTCCTGACCCAGAATGCCGTGAATTGACCAGCCGCTTGCGGGCCTGTTAGAACTAGTCATCCCGGCGGTAGGTAGTCCGCGTCGGCTACCGGTGACTAGTTAGTAGGTGCGCCGATCTAGTCAATTATCGCTATGCTTCACGCTCACCGTGGTCCGTTGGTACCCAAGTGAGTCTTCGCTAGCAGAAATCCCCGCCGCTGTGCGTGAACTAGCCCTGCTGGGGATGGCTATTTGTGAGGGACATCTGGCGCCCAGAGATGGGCAGTTCGGACGATTGCCGGTTATCGGTAGGGAAACAACAATAGCGAGCACTACTTTTTTCGGGGCATCGAGGACGGATGATGGAACTGCGTGCCAATGTTGACGTCGATCTGGAACTGACAGATCAACTGGTGGGGGAACGGTCGACTACCGCCCCCGTAGCGGGCGCGCGTCCTGCGTTGCCTGCTCGATCACGGCATCGCCGTCACCTGGGCTGGGAGATAGCCGGCGTGGTGACCGCGGTCATCGCGACCGGCGCGGTGCTGGGCACTTCTCTTTGGGTGGCGATGTTGGTGTTGGTGTTGGTATTGGTGGCCAACTACCACGCTGGTCGCGAGACAGTCCGCCCGGGATTGCCTCATATCGGTCGCCTCATGCGTGACACCGCGATTCCGATCTCGGTGATCGCGGTCGGGGTGAGCCTGGGTGTGTTCGGCCGGGGATTGCTGACCGATGCGCTGTTGCTGATCGGGGCGGCGTCGGGCGTGGGAATCGCTGCGGGCCTAGCGCGTCGGCTCATCAACGGCCAGGTGCGGTTGTTGGTCGTCGGCGATCAGATGGCGATCGCCAGTGCAGTGACTCGATGGGCGATCGAGCCACGGGTGCAGGTGGTGGGCGCGTTGGTCCTGGAGCCGGAGGCGACCCAACTGCTTGCCGCGCCTGAGGCCTTCGGGATCCAGTCCATCAACGGCATCGACGAGATCGATTCCTGGGTCTCTGCCTGGGGAGCCGACATGGTGGTGGTATCGCCCGGTCCCAGCATGACGTCGGAGCAGATGCGCGAGTTGAGCTGGCACTTGGAAGGCACCGGAGCCTCGCTGGCGGTGCTGGGAGTTCTCGACGCGGTTGCCCCGCATCGGATCGACTCAACCCACTTTGCCGGTGTCACGCTGATTCATGTCCGATCCAGTCGACCGTCGGGATTCGTCCGTGCAGTCAAGTGTGTCGTCGACCGGGTGCTCGGTGCCGCCTTGCTGGTGTTGATGTCCCCGTTGTTGGCGGTGTTGGCGCTCGCGGTGCGGGTTGACTCTCGGGGTCGAGGAATCTTCGCACAGACGCGGGTTGGCGTCGACGGTGTGCCGTTCACCATGTACAAGATGCGCACGATGCACACGAATGCCGAAGAGGCCAAGTCCGATCTGACGGCGATCGACGAAGGCAATGGAGTGTTGTTCAAGGTGCGGAAGGATCCGCGCATCACGCGTCTAGGCCGGCTACTCCGTAAGACGTCCCTCGACGAGCTGCCGCAGTTGCTCAATGTGGTCAAGGGCGAGATGTCGCTCATCGGTCCGCGGCCTGCCCTGCCTGAGGAGGTCTCTCAATACAGCTCGACCGAGCGGCGCCGGCTGGCGGTGCGGCCGGGTATCACCGGATTATGGCAGGTAAGTGGTCGGTCCGATCTTGACTGGGATACCTCGGTCGATCTGGACCTGCGGTACGCCGACAATTGGCGACTCAGCGATGACGTGCTCATCGGCGTACGTACCGTGAATGCGGTTCTGCGCTCCAAGGGCGCGTACTAAACTCCTCGCTTCGGGCGGCGACACCCCTAGGAGGGCTATCCATGCGCGCACCCTGGTCTGGACGCCGCCGCGGGGCGGTGCCGTTCGAGGACTCCGGGCACGCCGGAGTCAGGCGCCGCCCGATCGACCCAAACCGACCCACGCGAGCGTTGCTGGTGGGTTCGAGTGGCGGGCATCTGACTCAGCTACGCGCACTCGAACCGTGGTGGTCGGGCCAGGTTCGAGGCTGGGTGTGTTTCGATACCCCGGACGCGACAGACGCGCTGCGGGACGAAGAACGGGTCTGGTGGGCGTTCTATCCCACGACCCGAAACGTCAAGAACCTGCTGCGAAATTTCATGCTTGCCTGGAAGGTTCTTCGCGACTTTAGGCCCACCATCATTCTCTCCACCGGCGCTGGCGTCGCGGTCCCGTTCTTCGTGCTCGGCAAGCTGATGCGTGTTCGTACGGCGTACATCGAGGTCTACGACCGCGTCGAAACACCGACGATGACCGGGCGGCTGTGCCGGCCGTTCACCGACCTGATGCTCGTGCAATGGCCCGAGCAAGCCGCGCTGTACGACGACGCCGTTGTCGTGGGCCCGTTACTGTGACCTCGGGCATACCGAATGGGGGCACGATGACACGCACGGTGTTGTTGCTGGTGGGAACCGATCATCACCCCTTCCAGCGAGCCGTCGGCTGGGCTGATGCCCGACAAACCAGGTACCCCGAGGAGCGGGTATTCATCCAGTACGGCAAGTCGCAAGCCCCCCTGGTGGCCGCAGGCAAGGCATTTCTCAGTCCCGCACAGATGCGCGAGTTCGTCACCGAAGCCGACGTGGTGATCACTCACGGGGGTCCGGGCACGATCAGTGACGCTCGTCAGGCCGGACATCGGCCCGTCGTCTTTCCACGCGACCCGAACCACGGCGAGCACGTGGACGATCATCAACAACGGTTTGCCCAGTGGTGCCACCGCCGTGGCCTGGTTCACATCGCCTCGACAGTTGACGGTCTCGACCAAACGCTCGCCACGCTGGACCTGAGCGGCACGCGGGGTCAAGCGACCGCCGACTCCGAGGCCGCTGCTGCGATCGGGCGAGTTGCCGCCCTCCTGAACGGGCCGCCCACCGCTCGGGCGGTGCGTCCGGGCGCATGTGTGGTGCTGCAGCTGGCAGCCGGCTCCGCGACGCGCGTCTTGTCGCTCGAAGGGGTTCTCGCCGGCACCGCCGGCCTGATGGTCCTCGGGGACGTCACCTCGCTGTGGCAGCGTGGTGTCGAGCAGAACCGGCGGTGTGACTGCGGACGGCGGTTTGCCGAGTGCGAGTTCTGGACCCGGGTCGGTAAGCAAGCGTTCGGGGGCTGGGACCGCGCGGTAATCGACGGCGTGCCTCAGCGTGCCCAACGGGACTTAGGCACACCGTGGCGCCTAGCCGGCCGGTACCTAGGCCGCCGGCAACGAAACGTGGTTCTGGAGGTCAGTTCTGTCTACCGAGCGCTGTTCGAGGCGGCCCGCGACCTCGCCCGCGTTCGGGTTCTCTGCACGTCTAGCGCCGACAGCGCGGGATTGGCATGGAGTCGGGATCGCCAACTCGATGTCCGGTCCCTGCTGCTCTCGGGTCGGCGCGCCAGCCCCGCGATTCGCTACCGCGGGCTGGCCTCCGCGGTGATGCCATCCGACGGTCCCGGGCAGGTTGGACTGAGTGATGATCAGCGCGGCGTCCTCGCTGGGCTGATCGGTGATACGTGGAGCAACGTATCGGCCGGCACTGAGGCGGCGGCCCTCGACCATCCGATGACCGCCAGGCTTCGGTGACCTGGCGGTCACTGGTCATGAGGTTGCCGAGTCAGCGGTGCGGTTGCGGCGGCGGAAACCTGAGATCAGGTCGTCCAGCGACAGGCTCTTCCGGTACCTGAGCACCACAGCCAGATAGGTCATAGTCGCCGCCACCAGCGCCGTGAGCTGCCACAGCAGCGAGGACGTCATCAAGCTTGTGATGGTCGCCACGGCACCGAAGGAGCCGACTGCTAACGCCGCGGCGAGCAGGGTGCGGCGATCCCAGGTCGGGCCGAGGTAGGGCCGGATCTGCCAAGTCGGTAGAGCATTACTGACCACGATCGAAGCCGCCCAGGCCAGTGCCGCCCCATCAATGCCCCAGAACGGAATCAACGCGAAGTTGAGGCCGAGATTGACCAGCAGGGCGGCCATATTGTTGTTGAGGCTCTGCACGCTGCGGCCGAGCATGAGCAGCGCGATGTCCACCGGACCGGACGCCGTGCCGATCAGCATGGCAAGGGCCAAGATGACCACTACGCTTTTGCCGGCGGAGTAGTCGTATCGGGGATCGTCGAACACCGCGATGACCAGCCCGGGAAGCGTGGCGCAGGTCAAGTAGATCGGCCACGCCAACAAGACATTCCAAGTGGTCGCGGTTCGCAAGGTGAGACCGGCCTGGGCCGACTCACCGCTCGCTACCAGGCGAGCGATCTGCGGACCGACCATTTGTTGGATGCCCTTGATACCTTGCAGCCCGGAGGCGACGAATCGGGACGCCGCAGTGTAGATCGCGGCGGCCGAATCACCGGCCAGGGCGGCGACGAGCGGAATGTCGGCCCGCCGAATCGACATTTGCGCGATCTGGGTGATCGAGCGCGGAGCGTTGAACCGCCAGACTTCGCCCGCGACGCCGACGGCGACCGGACTACGAGGGGAAATCCACCCGCGGACACGTTGTCGACGACAGGCCGCGCGGTAGGCGAGGACGCCGCCCACACACGACGCCGAATACGGCACGATCCAGGCCGCCACCAGCCAGAACGCGTCCGCGCCGGCAAGCGCCGCAGTAAGCGCGAGCAGCGGCTGCAGTCCTTGCCGGAGCAGGCTCTCGATCATGATGGTGGCCCGGACTTCGCCGAATCCGCGCGTTGCCGCCAGGGTGAGGTTCGAGATTGCGGCGACCGGGAGAAACGCCGCCAGCAACCTCGCCTCGTCGAGCCGAGCGGCATAGCGAGTTTCGTGGAGTAGCGGGTCGAGCGCCCACCATAAGGCGACGCCGATCAGGACGGACAGCAACACCACCGGGAGCAGGATGTTCGACATGACCGCGCCGATCTGGTCCGGCCGCTGCGCCTTCTTGAGCGCGACAAATCGAACAACTCCGGTGTCTGAGCCCAAGGTCGCCACGGCGAGCAGGATCAGGAACAGCGAAGTCAGCGTGAAGATCCCGCCGGCCGTGGCTTGGTCGTAGTTGTGCGTGATGATCACGATGAATGCCAGGCCGCCGGTCGCACTCACCGCAGCCGCCAGCAAGCCGCCGAGCCCCCCACGAGCCAGGCGGCGCAGCTCGGGCTGCTCAGTCACCGCCGACAGGTTCCGGGTCTCGCGTCTTGGTGCGCCCGAAGATGGTGCGCGGCGAGTCGGCGACTACCACCCCCAGCGCTTCGGCGCCGGTGGCCTGGGCCCACGCCAATCCGCGTTCCAGATCCTCGCGGGAGGCGACACCGAGCTCGACCACGGGGATCCAATATCGGCAGGCACCCACGACGGCGCGCCCGGCGGTGAGCTGGCTGCCCGGGCCGTGGACCAGCACCCAGTCGTACTTGGCCGCCGCAGCATCGAGGATGTCCGACATTCGCGACGTCGAGTAGAAGGAGAAGGCGACATCGGGATCCTTGCCGACCGGCATCCGGGCCACCGGGTCGACCGGCTTGCCGGCCACCCGCTTGATCAACGCAGCGGGAATCTGAACCTTGCCGCTGAGCACCTCGGAGAATCCGGAGACCTGGGTCGGCAACTCGGAGGCGGCGTCGATGAGCAGCACGCTCTGCCGTCCTTGCGCTAGCACGTTGGCCAGGTCGTTGGCGAAGCGAGTGACCGAACTACCGCCCGACAGACTGCAGATCGCGACGGTAGCCGGTGTCCCGGAGCGTCGGTTCAAGATCGTGCCGGCGAGTTTGGCGACATCGTATGGCGCGTCATCGGCATCGTCGATCGCGTCCGGATCGTCCGGATCGGTGGTGTCCTGGCTTCCGAGCACGGCCACGCCGAGGTGCTCGATGTCATCCACGGTCCGTAGCAGCTCCGAGCGGCGCTCCAGGAGCAAGGCAATGATCACTCCGCTGGCGAGGCCCAGGATCAGGCCTGCGCCGCCGCCGAACCCGCGGGGGATGCGGAGCCCGGATCGGGTGGCCTTCGGAGCGGATATGATTTCACCAGGATTGCCGTCGGCAGTGATCAGGGCCGCCTCTTGAAGCCGCAGGTTGGTCTGCTGGGCGGCCACCGAGCGGGCCTCGGAGTCATCGGCCGGACGTTGTTGTTTGCGGAACTTGGCCAGTTGCTTGGACAGCACGTCGAGACGCTCAGCGATGGCTTGTCGTTTGGAGTCGACGAAGTCGTCGCGGCGCTTGGTGCGGAACTCCAGGTAGCTGGCCGCGTAGTAACGCGCGGTGGCTTCCGCGGCCGGTCCTCCCGAACTCGAATAGCTGATCTGGACGATCTGGGTATTCGGAGCGACATTGATGCGAAGCCGCTTGCGCGCGTTGGGCGGCAGCCGGTCCTCCGCCAACGCCTTGCCGACTTCAACGGCAATGACATCTGAACTCACTACCTGAGCCTCGGTTTCGAGATTGGTCAGATCGCTGCCCTGCGCGTTCGGCGCGTATGGATTGCCTTCAAGTGGTTGGATCAGCACGACCGCGGTCGCCGAATAGGTGATCGGCAACATGCCGGTCACCAGCACGCCCGCTAAGGACCCGAGCACGGCGCAGGTCGCGATCATCAGGCGGTGCGCGGTCAGGGAAGAGCGGACGTTCAGGCGCGTGGAGTGAGCGACGGTTGAATCCATAAGGTGTGTGGTTTCTCTTCCATTCCGGTAAGTGCCGGAGCAAACCCGCGGTCGACACCCTTGTCAACAACTATAGCTCTGGCTTTACTCAGTGTTCGGTAGGCTCGATAGGCCCGGATGGTTTGGTGGACGGCTAGGCCGCTCTGGCAAACCTCCGGGCGAACCGTCGACTAGCAGGTTGGGGCCCACTAGTCGGTCGGGCCGGTCCGGCGGTGATGAGAGCCAGGCACAGCCCGGCTGTCAGGCCGCCGGAAACGAATACCTCGGCCTCACCGGGACGGTACTGGACGATCCTCGCTCGGTTGATGACCTGGCTGCGCGTGTTGTTCGTGGCGACGGCCCGGTCCAGTTTCTGCTGCAAGACCTGAACGCTGTCGAATAGGCCGTCGGAGGGTAGGCCGTCGGTGAGCGCCTCCTGGGCTTGGGCGTCCAACACCGCGACTCGGGTCTTCAGGGCGCGAACCCGGCCGTCGCCAAGCGCGAACTTTTCGGCTTGAAGTCCGATCAATGCCTCGGTCGCCGCATGCGCACCCGCCCGGGCCTGCTCGTTCGTATCCGCCCGTAGCTGAATCACCAGAACCCGCGACAAGGGCTGCGCGGAGATGGTCAGATCCCGGCGCACGTCGGTTTCGTCGCCCCGTACCGCTTCGGCGATCTTGCGCACCGCGAAGTCCGAGCGAACCAACCCGGCCGTGGTGTCCAGGGTGACTAGGGGTTGCTTCTCGGGGAGTGGGCTGAGCGACAGATAGCTGATTTGCGGAGACAGTGCTATCCGTGAGGTGGCCAGGAATCGCGTGGGAATCGAGAAGAACACGACGGCGCCGATCAGGGCGCCCAGCACGGATAGGCCGACCAGGCGTCGCCAGTGCCGGCGCGTGTACCGACTGTAGTCGCTCAGCCTCGGTAACGGGCGGGTGTCGTTCATGTCTCAGGCCCTCCATACTGGTTCGTGGCCAAGCAGTCGGCTCAGCGCCGCGTCGTGAGCGGCGTAGTGCTCGGTCAACTCCTTGCGAATCACCTTGTCGAGCCCCGCGCCTGGCCGGGCGTTGTAGCGATCGAACCGGTCAGGGAGGACATCGTCGATTCCCAAGAACGCGGAAATCCGTCGGAACTCCGGTTCCGGGCTGGCGAAGAAGCGTTCGCTCTCGATCAGCAACACATTCGCGGCCCCAAGCCCGGCGATGAACGGTGCCAGCAATCGGGCGTATTCGCCGCGATGTCGGTAGCCGTGATGACGGTGATTGAAGCTGTAGTACGTCGGGTCGGCGCACAAGTTGTCGATCTCGCCGTCGAGTCGGGCGTCCTCGAGGTCAAGGGCTCGACCGAACGAGCGTTCCCATTCGAAGCCGCGCGCGAGCTCGTGTTTGTAGGCGGAATAGGCGCGTTCGACCGGATCGCGGACCATGGCCACGATCTTGACGCCGGGCAGGTCGTGGGCGATGCGCGCGGCAGCCATCGGGTGGAACATGTAGTAGCCGCTCGCGTCGAACACGCGAGTACGGTCGTCGGAACCCCGGGCCGGAAAGTGTCCGCGATACCAGGCCTCGCCGCGGGGGTAGTTGAGATCGAAGTAGTTGACCCCTTTGTGCATCACCGGTCGTCGGATCTGGGGGTGTCCCATCAGTGCCCGGAACAACGAGGTCGTCCCACAACGCTGGCCGCCGATGACCAAGAAGTCCGGCAGCGGGCGCTGGTCGGCGGTGCGCACACCCCACCAGAGCCCGGCCGCGCGACCTCGGGCCTGCATCCACTGCGGCGCCATCTTGCGTACGCTCACTGGTCGCCCCCCCGTCGATCGGTGCCGCCGCACACCGTTGTTGGACGATCAAGCTCGAGTCGGGCTGCCTCGCGATCGAGCAGGTCGATAACCCAGGCCAGGCGACGAGCCAACGGCGGCACCGGCTCGCGGGCCAGGTCGGCCGCATACCGGCGCCCGATGGTGATCAGGTAGGTCGTCAGCAGGTGGCGAGTCAGGAACGGGTCGAGCCCACAAGCAGCCAGCCGAGCCGGCAGTGCGGTGAGAAGGTCCGCCTCGGCCGTCCCTGGGTTGTCGACTCGGACCTTGGCCGACTCGAAGTGGACCACGTCGTGCCCCTGCGGCACCCCCACGCCGGCTCGCTCCCAGTCCCACGCTGCCAATACCGGGTCGGTTTGGTCGCCGGTCCAAGCAAGATTCCATGGCGTCCAGTCGCCATGGCTTGCCCCGAGCGGTACGCGGTCATTGCCGATGATCGCCATCACCCGGTCGGCCAGCGCCTCGATCAAGGCCGCCTCGCGGCTGTCGAGGTGAACCGGTTTGGCCATGGCCGGGGCAGCGTGCAGCGGGACGTCGTGTTGCGCATACACCGAAAAGAGCTCGCGAGTCGGCTCCACCGGCAGTGCGGTGGGCTGCCGATTCGATCGGGTGGTGGCCAGTGGACTGGTTGCCAGCACCTCGCGACCACCGAAGGTGCCCGCCTTGCGGATGTGTGGGGCCTGCACTCTGGTCAACGGCCAGCGGGATACCTCCGCCAGCGCATCGGCTTCGCGGCGCACCAGGGCATTGGTCAACTCGCTGATGCCGACCTTGGCGTAGCCCCAAGTGCTGCCGTCGGCGGCGAAAATGCGCAAGACCGGCTTGCGGTTGGCCCTCGGCGGACCGAGCAGGATGCCGACGGCGTACGGGCCGCATGGGGTGCCCGGCTCCAGCGCCCAGTCGGTGTCGGTGTCGGTGTCGGTTATCCACGTCACCAGGTGACCCAGGCCGGGTTCGGGCAGCTGGAGCCGCAGCAACGGGAGTCGACCGGCAAGTCCGGAGGACAGCCCGGCCGCCGCGCCATGTTTAACTGCTTTGGCCCGGAGGCCTCGTGCTCGGCGTTCGCGCAACATGACGCCGGCGGCTCGGATGCAGGGCACCATGAGCTGTGGCTGGTCGGCACCGGGCAACACCAAATAGTCGCCGGGGCGAGTCCAGATGTGACGCACCAGCCGGGCCGCGGTGGAGTCCACCCCGAGATCGGCGAGCAGTTCGGCCAGAGCCGGCGACACGCCACGGTTGACCGCGCGTGGCCTCATCGGGCGGTCCGCCCGCGTGTCGTGGACATCATCGCCCCGCGCCGCGGGGTGAGCGCGTGATCGCGGGTGGAGAGACCGATCGCCATCATCGTGATCAACATGGGAACGTCGAGCGAGTCGTAGAACAGGAAGTAGAACATGGCGCTGACCAGGACCGTCGAGGTCAACAGCCCGAGCGAGGTCGTTCGTCGAGCGTTTAGTTGGAATTGCCAGATCAGAAAGGCCAGCATCAAGATCGCACCGATAAATCCGGTCATAAAGACCAACCCCCAGAGGAAGCCCTGGGTGCCCAACGGGGGAGCCGAGCATTGGTGACAGCCCGGCACGCCGCCGCCGGCGAGTGAGTTGAAGTTGCCGGTCTTCTGCCGAGTCCCCCCGTAGCCAAGGATCGGCGAGGCTTCCCACGTCGCCTCCAGCACCTCGGTGGCGGTGTCCTGCCTGCGGTCGTCGCTATGCGGACTGCCCACGCGTAGCGTGATGAGCGTCCCGAGCGGGGTGACCACCAAGGTCGCCCCGATGATGACTGCCGCTGCCGCCGCTGCGATCAGGGCGCGGAAGTCCGCCGCCATGAGACGTCGTAGTACTACCCACACAACCGACACGGTCAATCCGAGCCAGAGACCGCGATTGAGGGAGTAGACCACCGGGGCGACGCTCGCGAGCAGGATCAGCGGCCCAGCCCAGCGCCGCCATCCGGCGGTTCGTCCGAACCAGGCGGTGACGAAGAACGGGACGAGCAATCCGTAGGCGTTGCCCCAGGTGTTGGGATACGAATACGGCGCGGTGACCCGCGGCTGGGTGTAGCCGAGGAACTCCGACGCCAATGCCACCCGTGGATGGAACAACGCGTTCATGAACTCTTGCTGGATGAAGCTCTTCGGCAGAAACAGCTCGAGGAAGGACGGAAAGTTCAAGTTCGGCATCAGCAACCCGAGCAGTCCGCCGGCGGTGGTGATGACGAACAGATAGGCGATCATCCGAATGACCCGGGTTGCGGTGAGCTGAGTGCGCACGGCGTTAAGCACGTAGAGGCAGGCGATCGTCACCGACGCGTACCACAGGCCACGGAAGGCGAACCCGACCAGTGGGCCGAGTCCGGTCTTGGGATCGGTTCCAGGAGCGCGCACCCACAACATGGTGACGCCCAGCGCGACCCACACCAAGAAGATCAGATAGATGCCGAAACCGCGCGGGACTCGGACATCGCGGTGCCGGATCAACTGCCAGACCATCGGAACGGCAAGCACGAATAAGATCACTTTGGAGAAACCCAGGACCCACCACAACGGATAGAGATAGAAGTAGGTGGTGAGCGGCCAATACTGATCGATGCGCTTGCGGACAAAGCCCGGTCGTCGCGGGCGCGCCCACGGCGCATCCAGGACCCGGTCGGCCAGCATCCGGTGAGGATGGTCCGGAGCTGGGTCGAGTGGATCAATACTCGTCGGGGCACCTCGTGTCGAATTGGCTCCCGCCGGGCTCATGGCACCCCCAAATGAGCTCGCAGTTCGAGCGTCACCTTACGATCCGGCCAGCACCCCGGACCGCCGCGTTCTCTCGCGTCGCTCATGTCCACCCCCATCGCGTCGCGACACACTGCCCATAGACCGAGTCGAGGCGGTGGACGTCGTCGGCCAGAGCGGCCTTGATGAAGTCCACGGCAGCAGGCTCGGGCCGGTGCGCGGCCTTGTCGAGAGGCCGATAGAGCAGCCGGTGCACCAGCGGGGAGCGTTTGACCACACCGATCAATCGCGCGGCGCCATGTTCTCGCGCGAAGTCGGCCGTCCGTCGAGCAGCGTGCGCAAGCGTGATGGAGCGGGCTGAGGCAGCCGCCAGCGTGGGTTTGCGTTCTTCGGTAGTCAACGGCATCCGATCGATCCCCAAGAATCCGGTGATCGCGTCCAAGAAGGTCTGTGGGTCGGCGGCGAGGTCGTCGAACACGGCGATATGGATGCGCTCCACGCCAATGTGTTCGGTGAACCGATCGAGGCCGGCGGCGTACCGGCCGTGATCGAGGAGCTCGGGCACCTCACGCAGCGCGGTCAAGAAGTCGGCGGGCCAGTTGCCGTGCTTGCGGGCGTACAGCCAGGAGGACCAGGCTCGTTCCACCGGGTCACGCAAGGACACCATGGTCTTGATCTGACCGAGGCTGCCCGCGATCCGACCGGGCGCCTGCGGGTCGAACAGGTAGTCCTGGCAGATTTCGCCGACCACGCGGTGTGCGGGGCCGGCACCCTTGAACTGGTCGGCGTACCAGCCCAGGCCGCGGTCGAAATATCGGTCGAAGAAGTACAGGTCCTTGGCCGGTGTGAGGTAGACCTGAGGGTGCCGGATCAGCACCTCGTGCAGCCATGACGATCCCGCTTTGTCCGGACCGATGTAGATGAAGTTCGGCAGCGTCCGAGCTGGCGCCGCGCTGTCGCCGTAGGCGTTGGCGGCGGTCACGACACACCTCGTCCGAAGGTGCGAGCCACGCCGAGGACATGCCGTGGACTCACCCCGGTGGCCGCGGTCACCAAGCCGAGCCACGCGTGTGGCGCAGGCGGGTAGACGCGCAGCGCCTTGCCGGCGGACTTCACCGCCGCGCCGCGCTCGCCGGCGCTCGCCCGAGCATAGGCGATCTGACCGAGGATGCGGGCGTGCCCAGGGCGGTAGCTCGCGAAGTCCGGATGTTTCGCCAGCAGGTACTCCAAGGCGTCGGCGGTGTTGAGTGCCTTGCCGCGAAACCAAGAAGGCACGTCCTTGCGGATGTCAGCCAGGATCTCGTTGACCACCCCGATCTTGCCCACCCGGGAGGCTCGCAGCAGCCAGTCGTAGTCCTCGCCGTAGCCGTGTGGGAGTTCTTCGTCGTACTCGCCAGCTTTGGCGAAGGATGTTCGCCACATGACCAAGGTGGAGGAGTGCAGCTCCTTGACTCGGTTGCCGAGCAGACGCTTGTGGGTGATGACCGAAGACTGGCCGGGCCAGTCGACGTCCCGGTCTCCCATGAGCAGGCGGATCCCGGCGCCTACCGCGAGCAGCGCCGGATCCGATTGCAGCCGGGCGACCTGTTTGCGGATCTTGTCGGAATGCCACAGATCATCGTCGTCGCAGCTGGCCACGACCTCACCGGTGGTCTGGCGAATCCCGAAGTTCCGGCCACCGGCCAAACCAGGCGTGCCAGCGTTGCTGACCGACCGCACGGTGCGTCCGGGACTGCTGTATTCCGCCAGGGTGGGGTCGGGTTCCTCCTGGTCATGGGAGATCAGAACTTCGATCGGCCCGGCATAGTCCTGGGTGACCACGCTGACCAAGGTTTCTCGGAGCAGCTCGGGCCGTCCCCGGGTGGGAATCACCACCGAGACAAGTGGGAACACAACGGGAGGCGGCGACTGTGGCGGCGCCGAGCCGGAGGTCGTCGGTTGGTCAGTGGGCGCCTCGCTGGCCGACGAGAGTGAGTTGGCGGACGAGGCTGGGGGGGTGGTCACGGGGGGATCCTCATCTGATTGGACTGATCGAGCTGGTTGGTCTGGTCGGTCGGAGGTAGCCGGGTGTTTCGGGCCGGAAAGCGGATACTCGTACGCCAGCAGCCACGGCGCCGTCGCCGCGGTCACCATCAGTCGTTCGCGACGTGGCATCGCCCGAGTCCACTCATGGTCAGGTCGCAGGTGCATCACTCCGGAGGCGAACCGGCCGGGGTTGCCGGACAGTCCGTGACTCGATTCGAGGTGGACGCTGCGGTCCGCCACATGTGCCACATCCCCCGGAGCTAGCCGCAATCCTAACGCGGTTGTCAGCGCCTCGATAGCCGCGAGCGGTGACGAAACAAGATCTTCATACCGAATTCGAACCGATGCGATGCCCGAGGCCCGCGCGATCGCGAACATCTCGCTCTGCAGCGCCGCCCATTGCGCAGCGGACCGACTTGCCGAAATCCGCCACATCTTGCTGGGTGAACCACCCGCGTGGGGCCGGTCGCTTTGCCGTCGAGACCAGGAGTAGGCGACTCCGCGCGGGTCGCGGACCAGGTTGACCATGCGGAGGTCAAAGCCCTGGCGATCGACAAGTCCGGGTCGCTCCAGGCCAAGGGCCAGGCCGTGCGCCGGCCCCTTGCTCGCATCCACGATCACCCCGGCGCCGCTGACCTCGGCGATGGCTCGATAGATGCCGCCGTAGCCGGTTTGGTATTCGGCAACGTGCTGCGCGAGTGCGGTGTCGGTTCCGCGTCCGCGCGCCAGCGCCAACAGTTGCGGCAGCGTGCGCTGGCGGGCTACCACCGACCGCAAGTGGGCCAGGCGTCGCATCGGTTGGTCCTGCCACAGGGTGCCGACGGCGTCGTTGACCTGCCCGAATGTCGAATCCGCTGCGCGCTCACCCACCGCGGACCAGAACGGGCAGTCCACGAAGGCGTGGCCACAGCCACAGCGTTCCCGGTGCGGGTAGACCGATCTCGGCAGGTCGACGAGCTCGCCGACATTGACCCAGCCGGGGATCCCGCCCAGGATCCGCTCCAGCAGAGTGCTGCCTGAGCGACCGAAGCCGCCGAGGTAGATGACCACCGGCCGCCGGCGGTCCGGCATACCCTGGCGCTCGTCAGGTGTGTTGGGTCCGAGATCTGGATCAGTCATCGGGCTCGGTGCTCGCCTTCAACAAAGTCCCCCCAGGTCGAGGTTGAACGGTCGGTCTCTTATGGTGTTGTCCAAGCGCGGGGATGCGATAGAGTCCGCCAGCTGCTCACCGGGGGCTCCGCGCGGCCGCTACTGCCGCTTGCGCTTCAAACGAACCGTGCGGGTGTCTCTCAGTGAACGCTTGAACTGGGTCAAGCGTTCACCGCGGAGTTCGAACGATGGGGTGTTGCCGGCTGGCGGCGTATTGAAGTAGTTCATTGCGATCACGTCGTGCTGAGAGGCGTAGGTCAGGGCCCTCTTCATCCAGCGGGCGGCGCGACCTGGGCGGGCGGGATCGGTGTGTACGCCGTACTCGCCGATCACCACGGGCTTGCCGTCGGCCCACTCCTGGGCCCGGCTGACCATCCTCTTGAACGAGATCCACCGCACCGACCCGCCCGGCGTCCAATAGTTGTAGGCGTCCATGCCGAACAGTCGCACCGACGGTGCCAACCAGTCGGCCGGATTGCGGCCATTGCCGCTCTTGAACGTGAACTGCATGAGGATCTGGATCACGTGCACCTTCGGCGCTCGATCGGCGGCTCTGGCGAAGACGAACTCAGTCATGCGCTTGTGCCATTCGGGGGTGTTGCCGCGACCGTTCACGTTGTTCTCGGGTTCGTGATTGATCGTGAACGCCATCGGCGCGTCGATTTCGGCGAGCCCCTCCAGGATCTCGTCAAGCCACGCGTTGTGCGCGCCTTGGGCCACTGACTTCCACGAACCGGGCGGCTTGATGGACAACACTGAGAAGCGGCGCGCAGCGACGTCCTGGCGAGCGCGGCGGATCAGCTGCCGTACCTGGCCGGCCTGGTGGAAGTTGCGATGGGAGCCCAGCGGGTGTGCTAGTGAGTTCTCGAATCGCCGAATGGTGGTGGCGGTCGAGATCACCGAGCCGTAGTACACCCGGCCGATCCCGGGATCGCCGGGGAACCGTTTCTTCACCCACCGCGGCCCTTTGGGGTTGCGTTCGGCGGTGCCTACCACCTCGCCGGCAGTCAGGTACGGCGCCGCATAACCGGGTGGTACCCACAGGCCCCCAGTCGTTCCGGAGAGCAGTCCAGCGGCACCGACCGTGGTGAGCAAGCCGCGACGGGAAAGGGCAGGGGAGAACGATTCGGGTGCGGGGGCCACCGGCTGATTCTCGCACGCCACGCGGCCGTCCGCAGAGACTTGGTGCAATTGCCCGACTTGGTGCTGGCGTAACCTATCCGGTCGTCATGGCAAGAATGTGGAGCGCGGCGGTGCCGGGCGTTCCGCACGGTGCCGTGCTGAAGGTGGTGGATGTGGCAGCGGTTAAAGCGTGAGCTGCGGGCCCGTGGAGCTGCGCGCAATCGATGGAAGCGGAAGTGGAAGGCAGAGTCCTGATCGCATCGGCACGCGCGGAAGACCCGAATCGTTGTCGGCCGATCGACTGTTATGAGGACGCTCCGCATCTTTCCACCTGAGAACCAAGAGCCGCAGGGCAAGCCGCGTCGACGCTCCCGGCGGCTGGGCG
>JBOFLH010000603.1:0-1310 GCA_051657765.1 Nocardioides sp.
GGCAACTTGCCCTTCGTCTCGATCGGCTAGCCCACCGAAGTTCTCAAGGTCGAAGTTGCAATGCAGAACTGACCCGGCACTAGCCCCCGAGTTCAGCCTTCGCCCTCATGATCTGTACCAGCTCATCTCGCGGCGGTATCTCGCACTCGCACGCCTTGGCGCCCGCTCGAAACGCTGTCTCATCCGGGGTGCAGGCCAGGTCGCCAGCCGCCGACCGAGCATCCCATCTGACGGGCTTGCCATCGGGACCGTCCAGTACAACCCAATCGGGCCAGACATCGGAGGCCAGTTGACACAAAGCGTCGCCCTGAAGTTCGACGAAGGAGTTAGGGGGGTTTGCTATCACGTCCGTAACCCCGATGTGAAGTACCCATGCCCCGGAATTGTCGTCGCGCTCCACGCCGGTGGACTCGACGAGGTCCCAACAGGTCGTGAGGTCCTCAAATACCGCTCGGGCTGCGTCATCGGAGCACGATGTAGCCTGGATGGTGTCGGCGAACGCCGAGACTGGGATCGGTTCAGGCGGGAAACCGCCGCAACTACCTGACACGAGAACGAGCAGTGCCACCAACAAGACCAGGTGAGAGTTCTTCACGGCCTGTGACTCTAGTGGCCTCGCGGCAGCGCGCATACGTAGTTCGCGGTTGCCGAGTGGCGATTCTTGTGGCTGTTGGGACTGGCTATGGCGCAAGGGCACGAATCGGTTGAGTGGACTAGCGGACGACGCTGAACGTCTGCGCAGAGCCGAGGGACTGGAGTCGGACGATCCGCCATGGATCGTCCAGTGGCTGCGGGATCTGATCACTCGTGCTGGCTGGCGTACCCACAAGCGTTGCACGGAGGGCGGGGCAATGCTTGTGGTCCCTGAGCTGAATGGATGAACAACAAGAGCAGGATCCGATAGCCCCCCTACCCGCGGCGCTTGACGTTGCAGCGGTAACTCCCTGGAACGAACGCACGTTCGTTGTTACAATGAACATCATGTCTAGGAAATCAGCCGTCGTCCATCCCGAACCGTCGCCGTACGGCTCTGCCATGGATCTCCCGAGCGTCCAAAAACAACTTAAGCTCCTGCAGGGCGGCAAGCTGGTCACGCGGGTCATTGCTCGTGATCAGCGACAGAAGCTCGTCGACCTGGAAGCCGAGCTGCGTCGACTCATGGGCACCGTCGACCAGTTCTACAATCTGCTGGGCGCCCGCCACTGGGTCTTCACTGACTGCTTCTCCGTCGACGACATCGAGAAGATCCTCGATTCGACCGATGACGCGGAAGCTGCTGAGGCCCAGCTGATCGAGCTCCACCGCAACCC
>JBOFLH010000604.1:0-8754 GCA_051657765.1 Nocardioides sp.
AACCGGCCGGTCGGCAGCGATGACGTCGACACTACGGTCGGACACCAACTGGGCCCTTGAGCGGTGCCGAGCCCGGATAGTCGCGATTCGCGCGGCCCGGTCCCGAACTCTGCACGCTCACTTGTTCCGTCACTATTCGACGGGACATCCGGTCAGGTCTTGGGACGCAAGTCGATCGTCCGCTCCGGCTGGCTCGCCATCCGAGCGAATTCGTCGAGTGTGTCGGCTCCTTCGAAGTACTCCGACCCTTCGGACAATGCCGGAAAGCTCAGCTTTTCACCCTTCGCCACCAGGCCAAGCAACGCGTTGTTCCGGGCAATTCGCCACGAACGAGGCGCGTAACTGTAAAACCCCTGATTCTCGAGAACCAAGACCACCGTCCCCAGGCTTTCGACAGCCGCCATCGCTGTCGCCGCCTCAACGCCGCTCCTGATCGGTATAGCCACGATCACGCTCTCAGGGCGAACGACCGTACCCCACGCCTGCGTCACATTGACTGTTGCCTCAAGCGTTCGATAGGCGGCTGCCTCGGATTCGAACGATACCTCTCGATCAGACCCCGATTCGTCGCTGGGCTCGAACCCGCGGCCCGGCTCGACCGAGCTGACTCGACCGATCACCGCCAAGTCGCTCAACCGGCGCGGCTGATCGCGGCCGTCATCGACCCACGCCTTGGTATTGGGCAACACCTCCGCCAGGGAGCGCTCCCGCCAGGCCACACTGGCGGCTTCGTCCCACTTTCGCAGGTCGGCGAAAAGGACGCTTTGCGCTTCTGCTTCGGCGTCATACTGACCTTGAGCGCCTCGCTCTCCGCAGCCACCGAACAGAAGGCACGCGGGCCCGGCTATCACAACAAACATCCAGCGAACCATATTCATGGTATCTCCCGTCACTAGGGATAGTTGCTATTAATGTGATTGACGTCGTGTTGACTAAACGCACTCACCGTCGGCCCCGATCGCATGCAGCTCCCATCGCGGTGAGTGAGACCGAGTGTGTGCCCATTCTCATGGCACGCAAGTCGGCGTTGCTCCCACAGGGTTGCCTGACTGGTCCAATCGAGGTCGTAGCGGGCGTGGTGCTGGTCGCACTCGCCAGAATCACGCTTGCGCAAAGCTTCAGCCCAATCCAATAGTCCTGCCTTCGGGCCACCAGCCTAACCGCGGCAACTGGTGTAGCCCTGTTGAAGCACGATGACATCGGTGGCACCTCCGTGACTACGCCCTCAACCACAGCAGCTGTGCTCGTCGGCCAAGCCGACCCGAGTCGGATCTGACGTGCTACAGCCAGCCCGGCAGATGGGCGGAGGCTGAGAGCGTGGGCCGGCCGCCGAAGGGCAAAGGCGTCTGGTGAGAGAGGGTTCCGCCGCGCTGCCGGGTTGATGAGCGGCGATCAAGGAGAGGTTGCTCAAGCGATTCAGGCGGTGCGTATGGCCACCAGGTCGGCGAAGTCCGCCAGCGCCGAACGCACCGGGCCCTCAGGCAGCACGGCTAGTCTGGCTTTGGCCTCGGCCGCCTGGGCCACCACATATTCACGCGCCTGTGTCATCGCCGGATGCGCACGCAACAACGCCAGTGCCTCCACGTGCAGGGCGTCGATGGTGAGATCGGCAGCCAACAACTGCCGCAGCCGGGCGTCGGCAGGATCGGTGGACGCCTGTGCCAACAACACCGGCAGCGTTGCTACCCCCTCCCGCAGATCGGTGCCCGGGGTCTTCCCTGACGCCGCGGAGTCCGCGGCAATATCCAAGATGTCGTCGGAGAGCTGAAAGGCCGAGCCGACGATTTCGCCGTAAGCCGTCAACGCGTCGACCACCTCGGGCGCGGCGCCACCGAAAGTCGCGCCGTATCGCGCCGAAGTGGCGATCAGCGAACCGGTCTTCCCCGCGACCACGTCGAGGTAGTGCTGAAGCGCGTCGTCGTCCGGTCCCGGCTTCTGAGTCTCCATAATCTGACCCTCGACCAGCCTGGCGAAGGTTTGCGCCTGAATGCGCACCGCGTCGGCGCCCAGCTCAGCGGTCAGCTCCGAGGACTTCGAGAACAAGAAGTCCCCGGTGAGAATGGCCACCAGATTGTCCCATCGGGCGTTCGCGGAATCGGCGCCGCGGCGCAGCGCGGCCTCGTCCATCACGTCGTCGTGATACAACGACGCCAGGTGGGTGAGTTCCACCACGCACGCGGCGGTGATCACGTCACTGACGTCAGGGTGCACACCTGCTTCGGCGGCGAGCAACACCAACAGCGGGCGGATCCTCTTGCCGCCCGCGTCGAGCAGGTGGCTGGCGGCGTCACTAACGAACCGAGACCGACTTTGCACGTGTCGCGTCAGCTCGGCCTCGACCAGGTCGAGGCGCCCCTGCAGCCGGCTGGCCAAGCCGACATCGACGACAGGCAAGGCCAGGCTGGAGCTCACCGGATGAATTCTCCGGCATGGGCAGCCAGATCCAGCACCGGACCCGGCACGACGCCCAGAACCACGGTGACCACGGCACCGAGAGCGATCACCCCAGAGGTGCCCCACGAAGGTTTTGTCACGGTCGGACCGTCACCCACCGGCGCGGCGAAGTACATCATCCGGATCACCCGGACGTAGAAGAAAGCGGCGACGATGCTCGCCCCGACGGCGGCGATCACCACCGGCCAAGCTCCCGCGGAGAGCGCGGCCGCGAACACCGCCCACTTGCCGACGAAACCCGAGGTCAGCGGAATGCCCGCCATGCCCAACAGGAACAGCGCGAAGACCCCGGCGACCACCGGGGACTCCTTGCCGAGCCCGGCCCACCTCGACAGGTGAGACGCTTCGCCGCCGGCGTCCCGAACCAGGCCGACCACCGCGAACGCCCCCAGGGTGGCGAAGCCGTAACTCGCCAGGTAGAACAGCACAGCCTGCAACGAAGTGACCTGCCCGGCGGCAAGTTCGCCGGAGCTCTGCAGACCGATCACACCGGTCAGCAGGAAGCCGGTGTGCGCCACCGACGAGTAGGCCAACATTCGCTTGATGTCGCTTTGCACGATCGCCAGCACCGCACCGACCACCATGGTCAAGATGGCGATGACCCACATCATCGGCTGCCAGGTCCACCGTTCGGACCCGAAGGCCACGTAGAACAGCCGAAGCAGCGCACCGAACGCGGCAGTCTTGGTGGCCGCCGCCATGAAGGCGGTGACCGGTGTCGGGGCGCCCTGATAGACATCCGGTGTCCAGGAGTGGAACGGCGCCGCGCCCACCTTGAACAACAACCCGACCGCGAGCAGGCCGAGCCCGGTCAGCAGCAGCGCCTGGTTTCCGACGTCGTTGCGGACCGCCTCGTTGATCTCCGCGAAACCCAGCGAACCGGCGAACCCATAGATCAACGCCGTGCCATACAGGAAGAAGCCGGAAGAGAACGCGCCCAGCAGGAAGTACTTCATCGCCGCTTCCTGGCTGAGCAACCGACGTCGGCGCGCCAGCCCACACAGCAGATACAACGGCAGCGATAGCACCTCCAGCGCGATGAACATCGTCAACAAGTCGTTGGACGCCGGAAAGAGCAACATGCCGCCCACCGCGAACAACAGCAGCGGGTAGACCTCGGTGTGTTCCCAGCCCCGCACGAACGACTGGCGTTCGGTCTCACTGCCGGGCACCGCCGCCGCCTGACCGGAGAAGGCGGACAATCCCCCGTCCAGCGAGCGTTCCGCGAACAGCCAGGTGCCGGCGATGGCCAGCAAGAGCAACAGACCCCACAAAAACACGGTCGGCCCGTCGATGGCCACCGTGCCGCCCAGACCGATCAGGCCGTACGCCGCGCCGTCGTCGATCTTCTTCAGGTGCAGTCCTATCCAGACCGTCGCCGCAAAGGCCGCGCTGAGACTGCCGGCGGTCAGCAGCACCTGGACCACAAAACGCGCCCGGCGCGGAAGGAAAGCTTCCCCGAGCACGCCTACGCAGGCCGCGCCGAAGACGATGAGCATCGGCAGCAACTCGGCATACTCAACGGTCGGCTTCACGAAGTTCACGCGTCATCACCCACTTTCGTCGAGTGCGACTCGACCTCGACAACGGGTCCGTCGTCGCTCACCCCAACCCGCTGCAACACGGTGTCGACGGTCGGATTGATGACCTCGAGTAGCGGCATCGGATAGAAACCGAACAACACCAGCGCCAGCACCAGCGGCGCGACCGCGCCCGCCTCTCGACGGTTGAGGTCGGCGAATTCGGCCACGCCGGGAACCGCCGGGCCGGTCATCACTCGCTGATAGAGCCACAACGCGTAGACCGCGGCCAGCACGATGGCCGAGACGGCAACCGCGCCCGCCCACCAGGCGTAATCGAAGGCGGCAATCATGACCAGGATCTCCGATACGAACGGCGACAGACCCGGCAAGCCGCACGCCGCCAGTCCGGCGATCAAGAACAGGCCGGCCAGGACCGGCGCCACCTTCTCGACTCCGCCGAAGGCCGTGATCGCAGGCGTGCCCCGCCGCTGAACCAGGTAGCCGGCCAACAGCAACAACGCCGCGGTGGCGATTCCGTGGTTGACCATGTAGAGGATCGCGCCCGACCCGCCCTGTGGCGTGAACACGAAAATGCCCAACACGATGAACCCGAAGTGGGACACCGAGGTGAGGCCGATCAGCCGCAGCATGTCGACCTGCCCGATCGCCACCAACGCGCCGTAGACGATGGAGACCAGGGCAGCGATCACCACGAACGGTGTCGCCCACTCCGAAGCGTTCGGCAACAAGCCCAAACAGAAGCGCAGCATGCCGAACGTGCCGATCTTGTCCAGCACACAGACCAACAGCACGCTGGTGGCCGGCGTGGCCTCGGCGGTGGTGTCGGCCAGCCAGGTGTGCACGGGGAACATCGGCGCCTTGATCGCGAAGGCGAGGAAGAACCCAGCGAACAGCCAGCGCTGAGTGATCGGATCGATGTCGAGCGCGGTCAGGTCGGCGAGCAGGTAACTCGGCTCGCCTTGACCGGCGGACACGACGTAGAGCCCGATCACCGAGGCGAGCATGATCAGTCCGCCGGCCAACTGGTAGACCAGGAACTTCACCGCAGCCCGGCCTCGGCCGCGGCGACCGAACCCCCCGATCAAGAAGTACGCCGGGATCAGCGTCGCCTCGAAGACGACATAGAACAAGAACACGTCGGTGGCCAGGAACACGGCCAGCGAAGCCGCCTCCAGACCCAGCATCAAGGCGAAGTACGTCGCGGGGTTGCGGCCCTCCGGGCCGGTGTCCTCGGCAGTCCCCCACGTCTCGGTGTCCCGCCAGCCGGCCAACATCACGATGGGCACCAGCGTGGCGGTGAGCAGCACCATCAGCAGGCCCAGACCGTCGACACCCAGCGCGTAGTGCACGCCCAGGGCCTCGATCCAGGTGTACTTCTCTTCGAACTGCCACCCACCAGCCGGGTCATATTGGCTTGCCACCGAACCGGCCACGGCCAAGGTGGCCACCGCGAAGGCAAGACCAACCTGCCGGGCCACGGTTCGTGGCGCCAGCGCGGTCGCGGCCGTGCCGACCAGCGGAACCAGGATCAGGATCGTCAACCATCCAATGCTCATCGCAGATTCACCGCCAACAGGGCCAGCACGACCAGCAGGACGCCGGCCAACACCGACAGTGCATAGGAGCGCACGAACCCGGATTGGAGCTTGCGCGTCACGCTGCCGAGGCCGGCCACCGACAATGACGCGTTCTCCACCGTGCCGTCGATCACCACCCGGTCCAGGTGGGTCATGGCCCACACCGTGGTGGTCCCCGGCCGCACCACCAGGCGGTCGTTGATCGCGTCGCCGTACAGATCGGCGCGCGCGGCGCGGGTGAGCACCGAGACCTTCGCCGGCGCGTCGGTCGGCACATCCCGGCGGGCCACGAAGAGCCAGGCGAGAGCCACGCCAAGGGCAACCACGCCGACCACGATCGCGGTCAGCACGATGGGTGCGATGGCGTGCTCCTCATGTGGGGCAACTCCGACCACCGGCTCCAGCCAGGTGACAATCCAGTCGCCCAGCAGCAGCACACCGCCGAGCACCGACAGCGCGGCGAGAACAACCAGCGGAACCGTCATCACCTTCGGCGACTCGTGCGGATGTGCGTTGTCTGCCCATCGTCGGTTGGTGAAGAAGGTCAGCAACATCAGCCGGGTCATGTAGAACGCGGTAATCCCGGCGCCGAGCAGCGCGGCACCACCCACGAAAGGGTTCTCGGCGAACGCGGTCTCGATGATCTTGTCCTTGGACCAAAACCCGGAGAAGCCCGGGAAGCCGATGATGGCGAGATAGCCCATCGCGAACGTCAAGAAAGTGACCGGAACGAGCTTCTGCAGGCCGCCGTAATGGCGCATGTTCACCTCATCATCCATCGCATGCATCACCGAGCCGGCGCCAAGGAACATGTTGGCCTTGAAGAAGCCGTGGGTGATCAGATGAAAGATCGCGAACCCATAGCCGGCTACCCCCAGCCCGGCACCGAGCATCATGTAGCCGATCTGACTCATCGTGGAGCCGGCCAGCGCCTTCTTGATGTCATCCTTGGCACACCCGATCACCGCACCCCACAGCAGCGTGACGACGGCGACCACGACCACTGCGGTCTGCGCGGATTCGGCGCGCTCGAAGATGAAGTTGGACCGGACGATGAGATAGACACCCGCCGTGACCATGGTGGCCGCGTGGATCAGCGCCGAGACCGGAGTCGGGCCTTCCATGGCGTCAAGCAACCAGGCCTGCAGCGGCACCTGCGCGGACTTTCCGCACGCGCCCAGGAGTAGCAATAGGCCGAGCGCATTGAGCGTCCACGTCGAGGCACCAGACGACGCGGCGCTGATTTGCGCGAAGTCGGTGGTGCCGAACGTTACGAACATCACCATGATTGCCACCGATAGACCGATGTCGCCGACCCGGTTGATCACGAAAGCTTTCTTGGCCGCGGCGGCCGCAGTCGGCTTGTGCTGCCAGAAGCCGATCAACAGGTATGACGCCAGGCCGACGCCCTCCCAGCCGAGGAACAAGCCGAGGTAGTTGGCTGACAACACCAACATCAACATCGCCGCCACGAACAGGTTCAGGTAGCCGAAGAACCGGCGCCGGCGCTGGTCGTGCGCCATGTACCCGATGGCGTACACGTGGATGAGCGAGCCAACTCCGGTGATCAACAGCAAGAACAATGCTGAGAGCGGGTCGTAGAGCAAATCTAGGCCGACATCGAAACCACCGGTCTGGAACCAGTCGAAGACATGTTGCCGGATCGATCGATCCTCCGCGCCGCGCCGCATCAGCGCCGCGCACAGCAACGCGCTGATCACGAAGGAACCGATCGAGGCCGCCGTTCCGATCAGGTGCCCTCGGCGATCCAACAGCCGGGGAGCTAGCGCGCCGCCGACCAACAAGACCACGGCGCCGGCCAGCGGCACGGCGATCACCAGCCACAGCAACACGAAAACGCCGTCAGCCGGCGCGGCGGAGATCACCGGTATGGTCTGCTCAGCGTCACCGGAACCTTCGGCTGCCCGCAAGGCAGCCCA
Organism: Nocardioides sp.; assembly: GCA_051657765.1. Lineage (GTDB taxonomy): Bacteria > Actinomycetota > Actinomycetes > Propionibacteriales > Nocardioidaceae > Nocardioides. The sequence continues at coordinate 7,516 of JBOFLH010000604.1, forward strand.
GGAATAGTTCATCAACGATGGCCCTTCAGTACTTCAGCAAGTTCGCATCGTCGACCGAGGCCGAGCGACGGGATCGAAAGATGGTCATGATGATGGCCAACCCCACGACTACTTCGGCAGCCGCGACGACCATCACGAAGAAGGCCGCGATCTGGCCGTCGAGATTTCCGTGTTGCTTCGCGAACGTAACCAACGCCAAGTTGGCCGCATTCAACATCAGCTCGACGCACATGAACACCACGATTGCGTTGCGCCGGGTCAATACCCCGACACAGCCGATCGTGAACAGGATCGCCGACAACACGATGTACGGCGTGACACTCATTCGTCATCCCCCGCATTCTGGTCACCCGGCGCGATGTGATCCTCACGCCCGGTCGCCGGCCGGCCGGCGGGCGGACCGATGGCGAGTTGTCGTTCGATCTCGTCGAAGTTGGCGGCAAGCCCGGGTGCGGACCGGACCGACCCGCGTGCGGCAAGCACCCGGGAGATCGACTTCTCCGCGACCGAGCGGTCAGGCAGCAGCGCCGGTGTGTCCACCGCATTGTGACGGGCAAAGACCCCGGGAGCCGGCAGCGGTCCCAGCGGCTTGCCGGACTCGGCATAGTCCCGCACGCGTTGCCGGGCAGTCGCCGCCTGGCTCTGCTTGGTGTCGAAGCGCTCGCGGTGCGCGAGCACCATGGCACCGACGGCAGCGGTGATCAACAATGCACTGGTGACCTCGAAGGCGAAGACGTAGCGGCTGAACATGATGTTTGCCAAGCCCTGAATGTTCCCGGCTTTGTTCGCTTCCTCCAGACCCGTGGCCGCGCCGAGGGCGGTCTGGGTGACCCCGGTGATCAGAAGCACGGCCAGCACACTACCGGTGAGGATCGCTAGTACCCGCTGACCCTTGATGGTCTCCACTGTCGAGTCGGAGGCGTCGACACCAACCAGCATGAGGACGAACAGGAACAACATCAAGATGGCGCCGGTGTAGACGATGATCTGCACGACGAAAAGAAACGGCGCCTCCAATACGGCATACAGGATCGCCAGACTGATCATCACTACCGCCAGCAACAGCGCGGCGTGCACTGCCTTGCGGACCACCAGGATGCCCGCGGCGGCGATCACCATGACGGGCGCCAGAATCCAGAACGCGGTCACCCGACTCCTCCCTCGACCCCGGCTGGGGCGGCCGGGCCGACACCAGAACCGGCACCGCCCGCGGGATCGGCACCGATCTGGGAGTCGGCA
>JBOFLH010000605.1:0-4527 GCA_051657765.1 Nocardioides sp.
AACACCTCCTCAACGCCCCGCAAGCTGGCCTGCCACGCCGGACGATTGCGGGGGTCCTTCAGGTAGGCGAAGACCTGGGCCGGCGGATGCGGCATCGCGACCACCACGCTGAAGGCCACCTAGAACGCCGTCCCAGTCAGCCGCTCGAACGCTTTGACATACCTCACCCGGGTAAGCTCCACCACCTCGGCCGGAAGCGGCGGCGGCGGGCTGCCACCCGCGCGATCCCAGCCCGAGGCGGGCGACAACAACCAGTTGCGAACGATCTGCTTGTCGTACGACGCCGGCACCCGGCCCGGTCGCCACTCATCAGCCGGCCAGAATCGGGACGAGTCCGGGGTCAGCACCTCATCGGCCAGCACGGTCACCCCGTCGGGTCGGCGCCCGAACTCGAACTTGGTGTCCGCCACAATGATGCCCCGGCTCCGCGCCAGCTCCTCAGCCCGGGCATAGACCGCCACGGTAAGTTCCCGCAACTCGGACGCGGACGCGGGACCGACGGCCTCCTCGACCGCGGCATAAGACACGTTCTCATCGTGCTCACCGAGGTCCGCCTTGGTAGCCGGCGTGAAGATCGGTGCGGGCAGTCGGCTGCCGTCAACCAGCCCCGTCGGCAGCGTGATGCCACACACCTCACCGGTGGCCACATAGTCCAGGAGACCCGAACCCGTCAGGTAGCCACGAGCCACGCACTCGACCGGCAGCATGTCGAGCCGTTCACAGATCACTGCCCGTCCACGTGTCTCGGCCGGCACTTCCAGCGACCTGACATGATTCGGCACCACATCGGCGAGCTGCTCGAACCACCAAAACGACATCCGCGTCAAGATTTCGCCCTTGTCCGGAATCGGGGTATCGAGGACATAGTCGAAAGCCGAGATTCGGTCACTTGCGACCATCAGCAGCTGGCCGGCATGCGTGCCCTCGTTCATCAGATAGAGATCGCGCACCTTCCCCGAGTGTAGGTGTGTCGCGCCACTGATCGCGGGGGCATGGTGAGTAGGCCCGGCCGCACCTGATGCGCCGGCACTCGAACAAGCGGCACCGGATCGGGAAACGGGGATGTCGGCCATAGCGCACACCCTATGCAGGCGCGATCCGGCCCGCCGATCCAGCCCGCCGACCCGGAGCCACTGACTGTCCCCGCACCCGGCTGCGTATGCCGGGGTCCGATGGACCCGGTCCTCGGCCAGCTCGCCGAAACTGGTCCGCGAGTTGAGCGTCATCGGTTAGCCTCTAGGCCGTCTCCATGTCAGAACGCAGCCCCAAGGCGTTCTTCCATGAAAAATTGTTGGGAGTGCACCATGTTGACTGTGATCGTCCTGATGATCGCCATCTTGCTGGTGGCCGGCCTCGTCGCGGCCTATGTTGCGTACCCACATCGTGGCACACCGATGCCCGCGGCTGGCTGGCTAGGCGAGGCGATGCTGAAACTCAAGCGGGCAATGCCGTTGCTCACCAAAGATGAACGAGCCGCGCTTCGGCGGTCGTAAGCAGATCCTCAGCGTGAGGTCACAACATAGTTGAGCGAGGTTTGCCCACCCGACGGTGTGGCCGCCAGCTCGACCTGGAAGTCGGCTGAAGTCACCACGGTGATCACCGCAGTCTGTACGGTTCGCTCCGAAGTGACCTTGAACCCGCGCTTGGTCAGCTTCCGCACTGCCTTCTTCGCCACTCGCGCGGGCCTACCGTCCACCAGTACCGTCACGTTGAACCCCTTGCCGGGCGCGCTGGCCGAGGACAACACGGTGCCCTTGAGCACCGGAACCTTCTTGGCCGGATAGCGATCAGAAATCTCTCCCGAGGTCACCACCTCACCGCCATCGGAGGTCTCGACGGTGGGCTCACCGGACGGTGCCCCCGACTCCCCGTCCGCGGGACCGGCGCCAGCCGTCGTGCCCCCGGGCTCCTTGGCTGCGGGCCGCGACGTAGTGGACTCGCCGGCGCACCCGGCAACGACCAGGACGACCATGCAGACCAAGCAGGCCAGATAGGGGCCCGGACTGGACAGGCGCATGACTGGCAGCGGCACAGGTAACTCCCCTCTAGCGCACCACCCGGGTGAAGCGGCGCACGGCTATCGATGCGGTCAGGTCTACACAATCACGCCGGGTAGATACGATGCGGCCGCGGAATCACTGGCCAGCAACGGCTCGGCACGCCGCACCACGGCGGCAATCTGCTGCTGCGCCGCTCCGGTGAAGCTCAACGGATCGGCGACTAAGGCGTCGATCTGGGCTCTGGTTAAACCGAGCCGCTGGTCGGCGGCCAGTCGATCGTAGAGATTGTTCGTGGCGAGTCCCTGCCGCATGTCGAGCGCCACCGCTACCGCATGCTCCTTGATGGCCTCATGCGCAAGCTCGCGGCCTACCCCGCCGCGGACCGCCGCCAGCAACACCTTCGTAGTCGCGAGGAACGGCAAGTAGCGGTCGAGCTCGCGCTGAATGACCGCCGGAAACGCGCCGAACTCGTCAAGGACAGTTAGGAAAGTTTGAAACAATCCGTCGGCGGCGAAGAACGCGTCGGGTAGGGCAACCCGGCGTACCACCGAACATGAGACGTCCCCTTCGTTCCACTGATCACCGACCAACTCGCCCACCATCGACAGGTGGCCGCGCAGGATCACTGTCAGTCCGTTGACCCGCTCGCACGAGCGGGTGTTCATCTTGTGCGGCATCGCCGACGAGCCAACTTGACCGGCCCGGAAACCCTCGGTCACCAAGTCCAAACCAGCCATCAGCCGGATCGTCGTCGCGAGATTGGCCGGCGCGGCAACCAGCTGCACCAGAGCGGAGACCGCATCGAAGTCCAGTGAGCGCGGGTAAACCTGCCCGACGCTGGCCAACGCTCGCTCAGCCACCTCGGCCTCCAGGGAGGCCACCTTGCCGGCATCGCCATCGAATAGGTCCAGCATGTCCTGAGCAGTACCCATCGGACCCTTGATTCCCCGCATCGGATAGCGCTCGATGAGGTTGTCCAGGCGGTCGATCGCGATCATCAATTCCTCCGCCGCGGTCGCGAACCGCTTGCCCAACGTCGTCGCCTGGGCAGCGACATTGTGGGAGCGGCCGACCATCACCGTGTCCTGATGCTCGACGGCGAGTCGGGTCAGCCGAGCCAACGCCGCAATCGCACGCCGTCGGATCAGCGCCAACGAAGCCTTGATCTGCAACTGTTCGACGTTCTCGGTCAGGTCGCGCGAGGTCATCGCCTTGTGAATATGCTCGTAACCGGCCAACGCACAGAACTCCTCGATCCGGGCCTTGACGTCATGTCGGGTGACTCGCTCGCGGGCGTTGATCGAATCCAGATCCACCCGGTCGGCAACCGCCTCGTAGGCCTCGACGACCCCGTCCGGGACGTCGACCCCCAGCCGTTGCTGCGCGCGGAGCACTGCGAGCCACAGTTGGCGTTCTTGCCGGACCTTGTGTTCGGGAGACCAGATCCGTGCCAGGTCGGCGGCGGCATACCTGGTTGCCAGCACGTTCGGGACCTCCCCCGATTCAGCAAATCCTGCGGCGGCCGTCTCGACACCTGTCACGAACTGCTCTCCTCCGCCGTCGGCAAGCCCCGGTGTGGCCGGGCGCCCCTGATCCTATCGGCGGGCCGCCGTTTACCGTCGATTGGCGACCACGATCATCGAGATTGTCAATCATGGCTGCGCCACGCCGAGCAAGTGGTCAACTCATTGACTGGTCACGGTGTGCGGACCTCACGCTTCGGCGACAACCACCAGCCACCTCACAGCTCGACCCGCGCTCCGCTGGCGGACCTCACGCTTCGGCGGCGATATCCGTACGCCACTGAGCGCCCGGAAAACTGACGTCGCCGACGCCGGCGTACGCCGCGGCCCGGGCGGCGGCGATGTCGGCACCAACCGCGGTGACCGCGAGCACCCGACCACCGGCGGTCACCGTCCGGTCATCGACGAGCGCAGTGCCGGCCTGGATTACGTGCACCCCGTCGCGCGCCTCCGCGCCGGCCAGGCCGGTGATGACATCGCCGGCCGACGAAGACTCGGGATAACCCTTCGACGCCATCACCACCGCGACCGCCGCACCCGGCTTCCAGGTCGGCGGTGGCACGTGAGCCAACGCGCCGGTCGCCGCGCCGTACAGCAACGGCGCAAGCGGCGAATCCAGCAAGGCCAACAGTGCCTGAGTCTCCGGGTCGCCGAACCGAGCATTGAACTCGATCACCCGAGTGCCACGCGAGGTGAGCGCCAACCCCGCATAGAGCAGTCCCACGAACGGCGTGCCCCGACGGGCCAGCTCATCGACAGTCGGCTGCAGCACCGCCCGCAGGACCTCCTCGACCAGGTCCGCCGGCGCCCAGGGCAGCGGGGTGTAGGCGCCCATCCCGCCCGTGTTGGGTCCCTGGTCGCGGTCGAAGATCCGCTTGAAGTCCTGCGCGGGCTGCAGCGGATACACCGTGCTCCCGTCAGTGATCGCGAACAACGAGACCTCGGGCCCGTCGAGGAACTCCTCGATCACCACCTGGTCGCAGGCCGCCGCATGGGCCAGCGCG
>JBOFLH010000606.1:0-9419 GCA_051657765.1 Nocardioides sp.
GCTGGCCAATGGATGTGATCGACGGTGCACCTTCTGCGCCATTCCGATGTTTCGCGGATCGTTCGTGAGTCGCCGACCCAGCGAGCTGCTCGACGAAGCTCGCTGGCTGGCCTCGACCGGGGTCCGTGAGCTGTTCCTGGTGAGTGAGAACTCCACGTCGTACGGCAAGGACTTGGGTGACCTGCGATTGCTGGAGACGTTGCTGCCGGAGTTGTCGGCGATCGACGGGATTGACTGGGTGCGAGTGTCCTACCTGCAACCCGCTGAGGTTCGTCCAGGCCTGCTGGAAGCGATCGCCCACACGCCTGGAGTCGTGCCCTACTTCGACCTGTCCTTTCAGCATGCGTCCGGGCCATTGCTGCGCCGGATGCGCCGGTTCGGCGACGCCGAGAGCTTCCTGGGCTTGCTGGACCGCGTCCGCGAGCTGGCTCCGACAGCGGGGGTGCGGTCTAACGTGATCGTCGGCTTCCCAGGCGAATCCGAGGCGGACCTCGAGGTGTTGTGCGACTTCCTGACCCACGCTCGGCTTGACGTGGTCGGTGTGTTCGGCTACTCCGACGAGGACGGCACGGAAGCCGCGTCCTACGGTGACAAGCTTGACGAGGAGGAGATCCAGGCGCGGACTGGTCGGGTGAGCCACCTGGTGGAGGAACTCATCAGCCAGCGCGCCGAGGAACGAATCGGCGAACCGGTTCAGGTGCTGATCGAATCCGTGTCCGCGGACGGCGTTGAGGGACGCGCCGCACATCAAGGTCCCGAGGTCGACGGGACCACGGCGGTGACCGTTAACCCGCGCCAGGTTCGCGTGGGGGACCTGCTCGACGGGGTCGTCCGAACATCGCACGGTGTGGATCTCACTGCCGAGCTGATCGGCACGAATCGATGAGCGACACCAGCGAGCCGGTTAGCAACTGGAATCTTCCCAACGTCTTTACCGGCCTACGGATCGCTCTGGTTCCGGTGTTCGGCTGGGCGCTGTTGCACGACGGCGGCGACGCCATCGGATGGCGCTGCGCGGCCTTTGTGATCTTCGTGGCGGCCATGATCACCGACAAGATCGACGGTGATATCGCCCGCCGGCGGAACCTGGTCACCGACTTCGGGAAGATCGCCGACCCGCTGGCCGACAAGGCGATGACCGGCATGGCCTTTGTCGGCCTGTCGGTGATCGGCGAAGTGTGGTGGTGGGTGACGATCGTGGTCCTGATCCGGGAGTGGAGCGTGACGCTGTTGCGGCTGTCGATACTCTCCGACGTGGTGGTGCCGGCCGCGCGCAGCGGCAAGATCAAGACCGTCTTGCAGTCGATTGCTCTGGCTGGCCTGTGCTTGCCGTTTCCGCACGGCGACGCCCACGGCGGCGCCTTCGACGTGTTCACCGTGGTGGGCACCGGGTTGTTCTATGCCAGTCAGGTGCTGTTGGCCGCCGCGGTCACCATGACCCTGTGGTCTGGTTACGAGTTCTTCGCCAGTGTTCGTCGGCAGCGCCGCGACGCCATCGCGGACCGCCGCTGAGGTCGAGCGATGGCCGAGGATCGTGCCCTGGCGGCGTCGATACACCGGCGCCTACGAGCCCTGGCCGCTACCGTAGCCACGGCCGAGTCGCTGACCGGTGGCCGGCTAGCGGTGCAGCTGACCTCCATCGCGGGCGCCTCGCGGACCTTCCGTGGGGGATTCGTCACCTACGCCACTGACCTCAAGCGAGACGTTCTCGGCGTGCCCGGTCCCACTATTGACCGTCATGGGGTGGTGTCCGCCGAGTGCGCGGTGGCGATGGCCCATGGAGCCCGCCGCACCGCCAACGCGACCTACGGAGTCAGCACGACCGGCGTCGCTGGCCCCGGTCCGCACGACGCGGTGGCCGCCGGTACCGTCTTCGTCGGCGTGGCCGGCCCACGCGAGGCATATGCGATCAGGTTGGCATTGGCCGGCTCGCGCGACCAGATCCAGGATCTGGCAGGTATTCATGCTCTGAGCGAACTTCTCGACCTGTTGCTTCGGGAAGACAACAGCCTGGAGTAGCGTTGAGCCCAATCGGTTCGGGAAAGGTGCAGACATGACGACAGTAGACGCGAGGATTGCCCCCGTGTCGGGGCGCGTATTGCTGTTTCGTCGCTTTCTGGGCGAAGTGCTGCGCAGCCGGCGTATCTTGCGGTCGATGACCCTGCGCCAAGTGTCCGCGGCGGCCATGGTGAGTCTGGGATACATCTCCGAGATCGAGCGGGGGCAGAAGGAAGCGTCCTCGGAGCTGCTTGCCTCGTTGTGCGCGGCGCTGGACGCACCTTTGTCCGAGGTGTTGCGTGAGGTGAGTGATGCCGTGGCACTGGAGGAAGCGACCAGCGTGGACGCTGTTGACGGCGTGGTCGCCTCAGCGGCGTAACCCGTTCGTGGCTCGGTTGCGAACGCGCGCGTGACACAGTGGCGTCTCCGTCCGGCTTCTTGCCTGCCAGGTGCTCGTCGGTGGCTATTGCTCGGCGAATCGGTCACCCACCGCGCGGTAACTCCTCGGGCTGGCAATGCGGGCACCAGTACGCCGCCCGCTCCTGGCCCTTGTCGCCGAGCATCGCGATCAGGATGGGCGTGCGACAACGACGGCACGGCTGTGTGTCGCGTCGATAGACCCACATGCGCATCCCGTTGCGAAGGTCACCTGTGGTGCACTGGATCGCTCGGTCCTTGTTGAGTTGGAGAACCTGATAGGCGCGGCGGAGCAGCCGCACCGGGTTCGCGACTTGGGCAACCGGAGTCCGTGGATGGGTGCCGTGCAGAAAACACAGCTCCGCGACATACATGTTGCCGATTCCGGCAAGCACCCGCTGATCCAACAGGGCGTCTCGGACGGCCCGAGCGGGGTCGGCGCGGAGGCGGCGTAGCGCTTCTGCCTCGTCCCAGTCCGGCCCGAGAAGGTCGGGCCCGAGATGGCCGACAATGGCAGCCTCCTCCATGCTGGGGATCAGCTCGACGACGCCGAGCGAGAACCCGACCGCCAGGTGCCGCCCGGTCTGCAAGACGGTCCGAGCCTGATACTCGCGACGTCGCCAGCGTTGGCCCGGGGTGTAGACGTGCCAGGCGCCGTCCATCTTCAGGTGCGTGTGCAGGGTCCACTCATCGATGTAGGTGAGTAGATGTTTGCCTCGCGAGACCGTTCGGCGGATTGCGCTGCCGGTCAGATCAACGGTGGCCAGCTTCGGAACCCGGAAATCGCAACCCGTGAGCACCTGCCCGGTCAGGGCCCGGTCGAGCAGCCGTGCGGTGCGCCACACAGTGTCGCCTTCAGGCATGGGTGGCTCGAAACCGTAGGCCCTTGGGGGTCGTCACGAATCCGGCGCCGGCCAATGCACGACGCAGCGAAGTGTCACCCGATCCGAGCAACGTCTCACCATCGGCCTTCTCGACCGTGATCGAGCCGAGCGCACCTTGGCGAGCTACCTCGCTCAGCGCCCGAGCCGCCTGGGTCAACCGATTCTCCTCGGCGGTCCAGGTGAGTAGGGATCGGCCACCACGTTCGACGTACAGCGTCAAGGCGCCGTCCACCAGAACGACGAGGGCTCCGGCTTTGCGTCCGGGACGATGCGCCGGTCGCGCATCGCCGGAGTCCGCGGCGGCTCGTTCCCAGGCGAGTGCGGCGCCGTAGGGGTTGGCCGGGTCGGTGGCCGCGAGCACGACTGCGTTCGAATGCTCCGAGGCCTCGACATAGGTCCGCAGCCGGTCCACCGCGCCCGGTGTGCCGAACTGAGCGGCACCCAACCCGGCGACGAAATAGCCGCGCCGGCACCGTCCGGACTCTTCGAAAGCCGACAAGACCTTGTACACCCCGGCGAAGCCACCAGTCAGTCGCTCGCTGATCACCGCGCCCCGCACGACCACCCCATGCCGCTCCAACAGGCGTTCCGCCGTGGCGTGCGCGCGCCTGGTGGGGTCGTTGTCGATCGGCGGCAAAGCCGACCAGCGTCCGATCACTGTGGGCGGCGCGCTGCGCGAGGTCCTGGGTAGCGCGCGGGTCCTCAGCTGCCGGGCGCGAGCCGGCCGGCGGGCTGCCCGGTGGCTCCTGCCGGCTCCAGTCATCGTTCGCAAGGGTGCCAACGTGTCGTTGGCGACGTGCCCGGACCACACCAGCTCCCACAGTGCCGCAGCCACGGACGAGTCGGTCACCGCGGGCTGTGCCTGTCCGGCGAGACGGTCGGCAAGCTGACGGAAGAAGTAGGCGCCGCCGGCGAGCGCACCGAGGATCGCGGTCTGTAGTTCACTCAACTCCACCTCCGCGGGAGCCGGCAAGGTAAGCGCGGCCTGATCGGCCAGGTGCAGCGACACCCAGCCGTCAGAACCCGGCAGCGCGCCGTGCCCGGCCCACAGCACCTCGCCGGTCGCGGTCAACTCGTCGAGATATGCGGGCTGATAGTCGCGCACTCGTGAGCCGAGGATCAAGGTTTCCAACGCGGAGGCCGGCACCGGGCAGCCGGCCAGTTGGTCGATGGCGGTCAGGGTGCCGTCGACGCCGCGCAATCCAGGTTTCCCCATGCCGAACCCGGCGACATGCTGCCAGGCGGGCAGGAACCGGCCGAGCACCTCCGGCTCGACCGGCTCGACCTCCTTGCGAAGGCGCGCCAACGATCGGCGCCGCAGCTTCCGCAAGACTTCGCTGTCGCACCACTCGGCGCCCACCTCGGCCGGCCGGAACTCGCCGTCCAGAATCCGCCCGTGGGCGGCCAGCCGCTGCAGGGTGAGTTGGGCGACCGCCGTACCGAGCCCCAACCGCTCGGCAACCTCGACGGTGGTGAACGGCCCGTGTGTGCGGGCGAATCGCGCCACCAGATCGGCCAGCGGATCATTGACCGGATCCGTGAAGGCATCCGGGGTGCCGGGTGGAACCGGCACCCCGAGCCCATCGCGCAGCCGGCCGACATCCTCGACGGCCGCCCAGCGTTGCGCACCGGCCATCCGCACCTCAACGATCCGACGGGCGGCTTGAAGCTCGGTCAACCAGGCGGGCACCGAGGCCGGATCGGTGCAGCGGGCCGCCACCTCAGCCGTGGCGAGCGGCCCCAGTTGCCGCACCAGGTCGGCGACGCCTTCGAGCCCACGCGCCTGCCGTTCGGGGGCGAGTCGCTGAAGTTCGGCCGCCAGCTCGGCCAGGACCTCCGGATCTAGCAGCTCGCGCAGCTCGGTCCGACCGAGTAGCTCGGCCAGCAGACCCTGGTCCAGAGAGAGAGCGGCGGCCCGCCGCTCGGCCAAAGGCGAGTCACCCTCGTAGACGAACTGGGCGACATACCCGAACAACAGGGTGCGCGCAAACGGCGACGGCGTGGGCGTCTCGACGTCGACGATCGAGATCGCCCGGCGTTCGGTCGCTCGCATCAGGTCGATCAGGGCCGGCAGATCGTAGACGTCTTGCAGACACTCGCGCACAGCCTCGAGCACCATCGGGAAGGACGGGTACTTGGCCGCCACCTCCAGCAGCTGCGCCGCGCGCTGGCGTTGCTGCCACAACGGAGCACGCCGACCGGGATCTCGCCGCGGCAGCAGCAGTGCGCGCGCCGAACACTCGCGGAATCGTGCCGAGAACAGTGCCGAACCCCCGACCTCGCGAGTCACCAGATCCGCTAGCTCGTCAGGATCGAACACGATGAGGTCTCCGCTGGGTGGATCGACATCGGTGTCGGGGATGCGGATCACGATGCCGTCGTCGGCTGCCATCGACTGTCCGTCGATGCCATACCGCTCGCGCAGCCGAGCGTTGATCGCCAGGGCCCACGGCGCATGCACCGCGGTGCCGTAGGGCGAGTGCACGATCAGTCGCCAGTCGCCGAGTTCGTCGCGGAAACGCTCGACCACCAGACTGGTGTCGTTCGGGACGACCTGGGTGGCGTCGCGTTGCTCGTGCACGTAGCTCACCAGATTGGCGGCCGCCCACTGATCGAGGCCGTGCCTCTCGACCCGGGCTTGCGCCTGCGCGACGGGCAGCCCGGCGAGATCGCGGTTGAGCCCGCCGATGGCCGCGCCCAGCTCGGCCGGCCGGCCGAGAGAGTCACCTTTCCAGAACGGCAGCCGACCCGGCACGCCCGGCGCGGGCGAGACCAGCACCTGATCGTGGGTGATGTCCTCGATCCGCCAGGAGGTCGCGCCGAGCGCGAAGACATCGCCGACGCGGGACTCATACACCATTTCCTCGTCGAGCTCGCCCACCCGTCGGCCAGGCCCCCGGGAATCGGTAGCGCTGTCGCCGCCGACCAGGAACACACCGAATAGGCCACGGTCGGGAATGGTGCCGCCGCTGGTCACCGCGAGGCGCTGCGCTCCGGGCCTGCCGGCAATGGTTCCGGCAACCCGGTCCCACACCACCCGTGGCCGCAACTCGGCGAACTCGTCGGAGGGATAGCGGCCGCTCAGCAGGTCGAGGGTCGCCTCAAACGCGCTGCGCGGCAGGGTCGCGAAGGGCGCGCTGCGTCGTACCAGCGTGAAGAGTTCCTCGACGTCCCACCGGTCGAGCGCGGTCGCCGCGACCACGTGTTGGGCAAGCACATCGAGGGGATTGGCTGGCACGCGCAATGCCTCGATCTGCCCCGTGGTCATCCTTTCGACGGCGACCGCGGTCTGCGCGAGGTCGCCGCGGTGCTTGGGGAACAGCACGCCGCGGGAGATCTCGCCGACCTGGTGCCCGGCCCGGCCGACGCGCTGGAGTGCGCTGGCGACGCTCGGTGGAGACTCGATCTGCACGACAAGGTCCACCGCACCCATGTCGATGCCAAGCTCCAGGCTGCTGGTGGCCACCACCGCCGGCAGCCGGCCGCGCTTGAGGTCGTCCTCGATGCTGGCGCGCTGATCTTTCGACACCGACCCATGATGTGCCCGCGCGATCACGGTGGGCGCGCCGTGGGTCTGTCCGGCTTGCGCCATCACCTGCGCCGGCGGCCCGGTCGGCGACGATGGTGGGTCGTCCGCGCGCCCCTGCTCAGCCCGCTCGGCAGCGATCTCGTTAAGCCGGGCGGTGAGCCGCTCGGCCAGCCGGCGCGAATTGGCGAACACGATGGTGGACCGATGCGCCTGGATGAGATCAACCACCCGTTCTTCCACGTGAGGCCAGATTGACGACCGGTCCGCGACTTGGTCGGGGTTCTCGGCATCGAGCTTCTCGACGCTGCCCGGCGCCGTCATGTCCGCTACCGGCACGACGACCTGAAGGTCCCATCGTTTCACCGACGGCGGCGCGACGACGTCGACCGGCGCGGCGCCGCCGAGGAAACGCGCTACCTCGTCGAGCGGCCGCACCGTCGCGGAGAGGCCGATCCGCTGCGCTGGCTTGGGCAACAGGTGGTCGAGTCGCTCCAACGAGACCGCCAGATGCGCGCCCCGTTTGCTGCCGGCCACCGCGTGCACCTCGTCGACGATCACTGTTTCCACGCCGCGTAGAGCTTCGCGAGCTCGTGAGGTGAGCATCAAGAACAACGACTCCGGCGTGGTGATCATGATGTCGGGCGGGCTGCTCGCGAGCCGACGTCGGTCCTGGGCCGAGGTGTCACCCGAACGCACCCCGACACAGACATCGAGCACGGGCACCCCGAGTCGGTCGGCGGTGCGCTTGATTCCGACCAGCGGGGCACGCAGGTTGCGCTCGATGTCGACAGCCAACGCCTTCAGAGGCGAGACGTAAAGAACTCGGCAGCGCCGCAGCTTGTCCGCCGGCGGGCTGCTGGTTAGCAATCGGTCCAACGACGCCAGGAACGCCGACAGCGTTTTGCCCGACCCGGTTGGCGCCACGACCAGCGCATGTCGGCCCGCGCCGATCGCCTGCCAGGCGCCCACCTGCGCCGGGGTCGGTTCGGCGAAAGCCGCCTCGAACCACGCCCGGGTTGGCTCGGAGAAAGCCGCGAGCGCACCTCGCTCGGATGCCGGGGTCTCGATCTGCGCGGCCACCTGCTCATCCTGCCCCACTGCGCCGACAGGCCGGTGGTGGCGGGCTGGGCAATAATCCTGGGATGAAGTACTGGAGTGGCCAGGATGGATTTTGAATTCACCGGCCCGGTGATCGAGTGGCGTGGGCCGGCACCGTTCTACTTCCTTGCGGTCCCGCCAGATGACAGCGGCGACATCAAGTTCGCGGCCAAGGGGCTGGAGTATTGGGGTCAGGTGCCCGTCGCGGTGCGGATCGGCCTGATCGACTTCACCACGGCGATGTTCCCGAAAGACGGCCGATACCTCATCCCGCTGAAGGCTGCGGTGCGGGCGTCGGCCGGGTTGGCGGTCGGTCAGGTGCGGCCGGCCGGATTGAACCTCCGCCGACCGTAGGCCGGACTCGCCGAACGGCGGCTCGGTGGCGCCGCGCCCGCAGCCTGCGCGCGAGCTAGCCACGAGCGAAGTGCGACGCCGCGCCTCGAGCCTGGCTGAGTCACGGGGGTCGAGCCGGATACGGTGGACAAATGGCCCCTCCCGAGTCGACACCGTTGTTGATGGCGGTGGACGGCAACAGCTTGTTGCATCGAGCTCACCACGCGCACCGCGACAGCGATCAACGTGATCGGCGTGGCCGACCGGTCTGGGGCTTACGCGGTCTGGTTACCTCGATCGCGGGTGCCGCGGCCAGACTGAATCCCGACGCGGTGCTGATCGGCGTGGATTGCGATCAGGACTCCTGGCGCAGGCGGGAGTACTCGGCGTACAAGGCGGGGCGCGCGCAGAAGCAGCCTGACTTGCTGGAGCAACTGCACGCCGCTCCAGGCCTGTTGCGCGGGGCCGGCTTCCAGGTCGTTCAACACCGAGGTTTCGAGGCCGACGATGTCCTCGCTTCTTCGACCGCCCTGGCCCGGCGAGAAGGGTGGCGCTGCGCCGTGGTCACCAGTGACCGAGACTCTTTCGCCTTGATCGATGAGACCACTTCCGTCCTGCGGGTGATTGCCGGTGGCATCGATGCCTCTCCGTTGCTGACGCCCGCCCGGTTGCCGCTGTTGTGTGGCGTGCGCGCCGATCAATATCGGGACTTCGCCGCGCTGCGGGGCGACCCGTCGGACAACCTGGCCGGGGTTCGGGGCATCGGCCCGAAGATCGCGGCTCGGCTGCTGGCTGCCTTCGACAGCGTCGCCGAGGTGTACGCCGCGCTCGACGGCGACCGCACCGAGACCGTCGTGCACACGGTCGGCGCACCGACCGCTCGTCGGCTGGTCGACCCCGAGGCGCGTGAGTGCGTCACCCGAAACCTCCGGCTCATGGCGATGGACACCGATCTGCCGGTGCCCGCGCTCGCCACCATGCGGATCCCAATGGACGCCGATCGATTGCAGGCCGGATTGCGAGAGCGCGACATTTGGTTGAGTCAGTCGTTGTGGGCGTTGACCGAAGGTCCGCCGACGCTGGCGCCTCCGGTCCTCAGCGCCGAAGTCGGGCTCCGATCGGTGATCGATGTGGTGCCGGTCGAGTCAAGCGAGCAGTTG
>JBOFLH010000607.1:0-3959 GCA_051657765.1 Nocardioides sp.
GCTTTCTGGGTCCAAAGAAACCATACGCAGTTCCCTGACGAGTCGTCCGAGGTGTATTCCGCCAGCAGCGGACGCGAGTTTGATTCGCTTGGCGAGCTGGCGGCCTCGTCCGATCTCGTCGTCAGGGCCAGGGTGATTGATGTCAATCGCGGAGCCAGTGTGGAGTACGATGACGGAAGTGACGCGAAGTTCACTCAGAGAACTGTTACTCTTCAGGTAGTTCGAACATTCTATGTTCGCGATGGCTCCATTAGTGCCGACCGGATCGAGCTGTGGGACGGCTATTGGACCGACGGTGTCGGCTTCGCGCGAGAGGGTGTTCCCTGGATAGATCCCGGCGACACTGGCTACTTCTTTGTGCACACGGCGGACGGCGCGCCGGGCCAGTATTCTCTCGTAGGCGACGGCCGAGTGATGATCACCGAAGATGGGGTGGTTTACGCGGGTGATCCGGAACTCTGGGGCCGACACACAGGTGGTGAAGATGGGATGAAGGACGCACTGCTGGATGCTGTTGATGCTGCTAAGTCGGGTGCTGCTAAGCCGGTGCCCTATGAAGTATGCCGTCCGTCTGACCCGGACGACGAAAATTCCGAACCGATCTGTGACCAAAAGGAATAGCGTGGTGACATTAGTTTATTCGTCGCGATGCGTGACCGTGCTGCTTTGTTCGTTCGCCATGATCCTAGGCCTTCCCCACGCCGGATTTGCGGCGCATTCCGGCGAAGCCAACTCGGGTACACCCGATAACGCTGATCACTACATCGATCGCCATGGTCTGTCCAGCGCCACGACATATACGGCTGTCGATCACGGAATCGACGAGCTAAATCGTTCCTACATGAATGCCACACTGAACGGGAGCGGGGACGTCGATATATATGATGATTACTATGGATCTTCTGGAGAGTGGGATGGCAAGGCCGGTTTGACCAATTGCCAGGATTGGACTTGGCAGTGTCAAGGCGTGGTAGCAACGTGGGGTAGTCCGAGGAGGAGTCGTTCGAAGGATTCGCGGGGGGTGAGGTAGCCGAGGGTGGCTCGGGGTCGTTCGTTGAGTTCTTGGGCGATGCTGGTGAGGTAGGGCTGGTGGTTGGGGATGGGTTCGCCTTTGGGGAGGTATTCGCGGATCAGGCCGTTGGTGTTCTCGTTGGTGGGTCGCTGCCAGGGGGAGTGGGGGTCGGCGAAGTAGACGGGGAGGTTGGTGGCCAGGGTGAGCGCTGCGTGACGGGCCATCTCGGTGCCTTGGTCCCAGGTCAGTGAGGTCTGCATCATCTCGGGTAGCTGGTTGATGTGGTCGATGACGGTGTCCGCGACAGTGTCGGAGGCCTTGGATTCCAGGGCCATGATCACGGTGTATCGCGACATGCGTTCGACCATCGTGCCCGCGCATGAGGCGCCGGCCTTGCCGATGATCAGATCCCCTTCCCAGTGCCCGGGGACCCGTCGTTCGGTGGCGCCGGGGTCGCGGGTGTCGATGCTGACCATCCCCACGATCCGGGCCTGTCTGGCGCGGCCCGTGCGTGGTTTGCGGCGGGTCCGTTTCGACCGCAGCAGGATCCCGTGCCGGGCCAGGTCGCCCTTGGGGAGTGCGTAGATGAACTGGTAGATCGCCTCGTGACTGACCTGGAGGCCCCCGGCTGGGACGCTGCCCTTCATAAGGTCCACGGTCGAGTCTTGAGCCTCCAACGTCAACCGGCCGGCGATCTGCCGTGGGGTACGCGACTGACGCAGATCGGCCAGCACCCGCTGGGTCAACACCGGATCGCGGGCGACCTTACGCACCTGGGGACGCGACCGACGCCTCTGGGCCGCGACATCAGCATGCACCAGCTGGTAGCCACGGGTCTTCGTCGAGTTCCGCGCGATCTCACGACACACCACCGACCGATGCCGACCAATCCCCGTCGCGATCCGCGCCGGCGACCAACCCGCCTTCAACCCCGTCGCTATCTCCCCACGATCCACCGCCGTCAACACCCGCCGCACCCCAGCCACCAACTACCCTCACCACCAGACCCCAGCCACCCCAGGGATGTTGCTACGACGCTATGACACCGCCCTTTTCTGCATCTCCACTGCGATGTTTATCGGGTGAGATACAACCTCACGTTCGCCGCGGGGTACACAACCAACGGATGGAGGTCGCTGGGTGCTCATGAGCTGGGACATACCGCCGGCCTCGGGCATCGAACATCGTCAAGCGACGTCGACAACAACTCATGTATGCGTAGTAGCATCTCAGCATTGCGCCCGAACTTTGACAGCCATGACATCGATGCGATCAACGACGTTCTTTAGTCCTGCCGGATCGGGGCATCGAGCAACGTCGTGCTATTCGCTTGAGGACCTTCTCTAGTCCAAGCCCAGGGAGAATGCTGCTTCCAAGTCGTGCCGGGAGTAGGCGCGGAACGCGATGTGGGTTTCGGTGGAGGTGACCCCGGCCACCTTGTTCAACCGGTCGGCAACCACGGTGGCGATCTCCTCATGGCGCCGTACCCGCACCATCACCAACAGGTCGAGCTGCCCGGTCACCGAGTAGACCTCGCTCACGCCGTCGACGGCAGCGATCGCTTCAGCGACCTCGGGAATCCGATCGACGTCGGCCTTGACGAACACGATGGCGGTGATCATGGGCTCAGGGTAGCGATTGACTCAGGTACCGCGCTGCGCCTCCCACCGGGGACACCCACGCGCCATCGGTTTCAATCAACCTGATCCCGGGCAACTCCAGCCAGCGGAGAATGGCTTCGGTCTCTTCGGCACTTGCCGCCGGGATCGGGCCGGGTGCGGCCCGCACAGTCTCGGCGCCGGCGCGCAGCTGAGCCACATACTGGTGTGCGTCGGCCGTGGGCGGAATCACGCCGGCGGCGGCCAATCGGCCGAATCGCAGCACGTGAACCTGCCAGCGGCCGGGATCCTCGCGCCGGGCAGCGACGATCTCGCGACAGCCGGTGATCGCGCTGAGGCGATGGGTGCGCGATGCGGCACGGAGGTACGCCGAGAGACGCTCTCGATGAGTGGCCGCCTCCTCGAACCGGAGGTCCGCGGCCAGCTGTGTCATCTTGGCGTTGATCGCCTGAACCAACTCATCCGGCCGGGTCAGCACGGCCGCTCGCACCCGCGCGACGACCGCGGCGTACTGCGCGAGGTCAGCGGAGCCGTCGCAGGGGGCCAGGCACCGACCCAGGTCGGCCAGCATGCACGCGGCGCGCTGGGCGCGAGTTGGCAACCGGTCCGCGCATTGCCGGATTGGGAAGGTGGTGTGCAACGCGTCCAGCGCCAGTGTTGCTTGTTGGCGGGACGAGAACGGCCCCAGGTAATCCGCGGCGTCGTCCAGCACGCGGCGTACCAGCGAAAGCCGCGGCCACGGTTCTTGAGTGACTTTGAGGAAGTGAACCTTCTCCGGGAATCGCGAACGACGGTTGTAGGGCGGCTTGTGCTCACCGATCAGCCGCAGCTCGCGAACCGACGCCTCCAACGCGGTAGCGCATTCGATGCCGGTGACCGACTCGGCGATCCGGAGCATCTCGCTCATGCGTGAGCGCTTCTCCGAGGCGGTGAAGTAGGAGCGAACCCGGCGCCTGAGATCGACTGAGGTGCCGACATAGAGAACCCGGTCCTGGCCGTCGCGGAACAGATAGACACCCGGCGCGTGCGGCAGCGTATCGGCCAGATGACGCTTGCGCCGCTGGGCCGGGCTGACCCGTGCACTGAAGGACTGCAACTCGGCTAGGTTTCGCACGCCCAAGCCACCGAGCCGCTCGATCAGGCCATGAAGGACATCGACGGTGGCGCGCGCATCGTGAAGCGCGCGGTGATCGGGCACGGTCGATGACTTGAACACCCGTGCCAAGGAGGCCAGTTTGCAGTTGGGAGCCTCGTCACGGCTCACCAGCCGGCGGGCCAGGACCGCGGTGTCAATCACCCGGAACTCGGGCCAGGCATAGTCGCCCAGC
>JBOFLH010000608.1:0-26591 GCA_051657765.1 Nocardioides sp.
GGCAGGCACTTGTCCGGCAGCGGCGCGCGCCAGATGGCGTCCACGATCGGCTTGTTGTACTGAGTGTCGCTAATCGTCACCGGATCGGTGAGGGTCAGCTTCAGCACCACGCCTGCGGAGGCCGTCTCGTTGACGTTCCAGTCGGCCCGATAGGTAAACGTGTCGAAGGTCCGCACGACCCGGTTCACGTTGTCGTCGTCGGACCCCGCATCCCAGGAGACATTGGCGCCGCCGTCGAGCGCGGTCGGCCCGGAGTCGAAAGGCGCGGTCGAAGGACTAAAGCCCGCCGACCCATCGGTATTGAGCGCTACCACCAGCTCGGTATTCGGCACCGTCGCTTCGGGTGCGGCGGAGGCAACTGAGGTTGTCGACAATGCGACGAGCGTCAGGGCGACGGAACTGGCAATATAGCGATATGAAAACCTGGACACGCAAACTCCCGAGCGGTAGCGGTACACAAAGTTGGCGAAACTTGGTTGAGCATAAAGCACACCAGCGGGTTTTTAGGAAATTCTAGGAAACTTCGAGTGGGTTATGCCGTTGGTTAGGTCGCCCTGACCGCTCGGCACGGGTCAGCGAATCATCAGGACCGCGCCGAGCGCGAGTGCGGCGACCGCGACGCAGAAGAACGCGGCGACCCACCAGCCGCCCGGGATACCCGTCAGCCGCCCGAGTTGGTCCGCATCCGACTCGGGCACCTGTTGACTTCGGCGGACCCGTGCCAACTCGATCACGGTTCGCGGCGCGGCCAACAACAGGAACCAAGTCACCAAATGGGCCAACAGAACGCTCGCGGCGTCGCCGAACCGCCAGACGGCGGCGGCCACCGTCGTGCCCGCGGCCAGGACGACAACCGCGCCGAACACGTTCCGGATTTGGGTGAGCAGCACAACAGCGCCGACCGTCAGGGCGCACAGCACGGCGACCGCATAGCCGGTCGACAACGCGGCGGCACATGCCACCCCCAGCAGGCTGGGACCCGGATAGCCGGCGAAAGCGGTGAGAATCATCCCGGGCCCGGTGGGCCGGCCAGCGGAAACCGCGACGCCGGAACTATTGGTGTGGAGGCGAATTCCCACCAGTCTTCGCCCGCAAGCGGCCGCGACGAGGCCGTGTGCCGCCTCGTGCACCATGGTGGCGATATGCCGGGTGAGCCGCCAAGGGCGACGCGCGCCGACCAGGCAGCCCGCCAGCACGGCGGTGACCATGACAACCCGCGCGGAGGGCAATGGTTGTCGGTCCAGGATTCGGCCGACGATCGTCACCAGCTCGTCCACCAGGCCAGGTTATCGAGGTGGTCCTGACGACCTGACAGGATCGACCGGCCGACTCGCCGGTGGTCTCGGCCGGGAGCGGCCGCCACCGGCAGTGAGCGTGAGTTGGACGCGACATGTCACCCGATGTATCTTGATATCAAGATACTTTGACGAAGGAGAGAGCGGGATGGCCAGCGAGAACAGCTTCGGCGCCCTAAGCGAATTGGATGTCAACGGCACGACGTACCAGATCTACCGGCTGGCTGCGGTGGCCGGCGACGGACTCCGGGTGGACACCTTGCCGTTCTCGCTCAAGGTGCTGCTCGAGAACCTCCTGCGCACCGAGGACGGCGCCAACATCACCGCCGACGATATCCGCGCACTAGCCGGCTGGGACGAAACCGCCGATCCGAGCACTGAAATCCAGTTCACCCCCGCGCGTGTGATCATGCAGGACTTCACCGGAGTCCCGTGTGTGGTGGATTTGGCCACCATGCGCGAGGCGATGGCCGACCTCGGCGGTGACCCCGCCACGATCAACCCACTCGCGCCCGCCGAGCTGGTCATCGACCACTCGGTCGTCGCCGACGTATTCGGCCGCGCCGGCGCGTTCGAACGGAACGTAGAGATCGAATACGAGCGAAATCGTGAGCGCTACCAGTTCCTGCGCTGGGGGCAGAGCGCGTTCGATGACTTCGCCGTAGTGCCGCCCGGTACCGGCATCGTGCATCAGGTGAACATCGAACACCTCGCCCGCGTGGTGTTCACCCGGGCCGAGAACGGGATCACCACGGCCTACCCAGACACCTGCGTCGGCACGGACTCACACACCACCATGGTCAACGGCATCGGCGTAGTCGGCTGGGGGGTGGGCGGAATCGAGGCCGAAGCCGCCATGCTGGGTCAACCAGTGTCCATGTTGATCCCGCGGGTGGTCGGGTTCAAGCTCAACGGAGACCTACCCGAAGGAACCACCGCCACCGACCTGGTACTCACCATCACCGAGATGCTGCGTCGCCACGGCGTGGTCGGCAAGTTCGTGGAGTTCTACGGCCCCGGTGTCTCGGCGCTCCCTCTCGCCAACCGGGCCACCATCGGCAACATGAGCCCGGAATTCGGCTCCACCATCGCGGTGTTCGGCATTGACAACGAAACGATCAGCTACCTCCGGCTCACCGGCCGAGACGAGCACCAAGTGGCGCTGGTCGAGGCCTACGCCAAAGCGCAAGGGCTCTGGCATGATCCGAGTGCCGACAACTACGTCGAGCCGCGCTTCTCGGAAAGGCTCGAGCTGGACCTCGGCACCGTGGTGCCGAGCCTGGCGGGCCCCAAACGTCCCCAGGACCGTGTGCCGCTAAGCCGAGCGGCCGCCGCGTTCGCCGACGACTTACCGACCTACACGTCGACCCCCGATACCTCAGTCGCGGTGACCCTCGAGAAGGGTTCGTCGTTCGATCTGCGCCACGGCCTGGTCGCTATTGCGGCGATTACCTCGTGCACGAACACCTCGAACCCGTCAGTTATGGTAGCGGCCGGATTGCTGGCCAAGAAGGCTGTCGACAAGGGGCTCACGCGGAAGCCGTGGGTCAAGACGACGCTGGCGCCGGGATCCAAGGTGGTATCGGAGTACTACGACCGGGCCGGCCTGACGCCGTACCTCGACAAGCTTGGCTTCAACCTCGTGGGCTACGGCTGCACGACCTGCATCGGCAATTCCGGCCCGATCATCCCCGAGATATCCGCAGCTGTGCAAGCCAACGACCTGGCGGCGGTGTCGGTTCTCTCGGGCAATCGCAACTTCGAGGGCCGAATCAACCCCGATGTCACCATGAACTATCTGGCCTCGCCACCTTTGGTGGTCGCCTACGCCTTGGCCGGATCCATGACCGTGGACTTGCTTAACGATCCACTGGGTCAGGATACGGCCGGCCAGAACGTCTACTTGCGTGACATCTGGCCGTCCACCGCCGAGGTGGCCGAGGTCATCGGCCAGGCGATCACAGCCGAAACGTTCGACGGCTCGTACACCGACGTCTTCGCCGGCGACGCCACCTGGCAGTCGTTGCCCACACCTGCCGGCACGACGTTCGACTGGGACCAGTCGTCGACGTACATTCGCAAGCCTCCGTACTTCGACGCGATGCCGGCAGAGCCGGAGCCGGTTGCCGATATCGCCAATGCGCGGGTCCTGTTGAAGTTGGGTGACTCCGTCACCACCGATCACATCAGTCCGGCCGGCGCCATCAAAAAGGAATCGCCTGCGGGTCGCTACCTCGCCGCACACGGTGTCGCACCGCGCGACTTCAATTCCTATGGCTCTCGCCGCGGCAACCACGAGGTCATGATTCGGGGAACGTTCGCCAACGTCCGGCTCCGCAACCAACTGGCGCCGGGCACCGAAGGTGGCTTCACTCGTGACTTCACCGTTGCCGACGGCCCGGTCACCACGGTGTACGACGCGGCCGCGCACTATCAAGCGAACGAGAGTCCGCTGGTGGTGCTCGCCGGCGCTGAGTACGGCTCCGGATCGTCGCGTGACTGGGCGGCTAAGGGGACCGCATTGCTCGGGGTCCGGGTCGTAATCGCCGAGTCCTTCGAGCGGATCCACCGGTCCAACCTCATCGGCATGGGTGTCCTGCCCTTGCAGTATCCGGCCGGCGAGAGCGCGGAGTCGCTCGGCCTCAGCGGCGCGGAGACGTTCTCGGTGACCGGGGTGACCGAACTAAACGACGGCCGGATCCCGTCGACCGTTCATGTGATGGCCGGCGACGTCGAGTTCGATGCGGTCGTTCGCATCGACACGCCCGGTGAGGCGAACTACTATCGCAACGGCGGGATCATGCAGTACGTCCTACGCAACTTGCGGCACGGCTGAACCCGATCGTCCGCTCCGGACGTCGTCGTGGGTGCACTTGCGCGTGACCTGCCGCGGACGACGTCCGGCATGGCGGACGGTCAGCGGCGTTCAACTCAGATCCGGGCCGAACTCATGATCCGATCGACCTCGATACGGATCGCGACTCGCTCCGGGTTCGCTCGGGGCACTCGGTAGCGGGTGGCGTACCGGTCCTCGGCGTGCCGAACCGACGCCGGGTCGGCCAGGACCGTGGCGCGGCCCTCGAGAGTGGACCAGCGTGGTCCGTCTACCTGGCAGGCGGCCACCTGCTGGTTGGCGGTCGGTGCGGACAGCAGCCGAGCCTTGTAGGACGAGCCGGAGGTGATCACCCAGGCACAGCGCTGTGGTACGTCGAGCACCACGCCGACCGGGACCACATGGGGGCGTCCGTCCAGCCGTACCGAACTGAGTGTGCACAGGTGCCGCTCGGTCCAGAAGGACAGCAGATCCAGCGGAAAGGCAGCCCAGTCGGGTCGCAGTGACGTCACCGGCCCGAGAGCACCCTTCCGAGAGTACTGTGGAGGTTGATGACCTCGTTCTTGCGTCGACTCGCTCGTGGCCTGGACACCGCGCTGGACCGTGCCGTTGCACCCGGCTACACCTCGATCGGACCGGTGGTCCGTCGTCGGCTGCCGACCTGGCCGGCGGACCTCGACCCTGATGCGCTGGCCGGCCAGCACGCGGCGGTGACCGGTGCCACCTCCGGGCTGGGGCTGGCCACCGCAACCGGGCTGGCGAGATTCGGGGCGACCGTTCATCTGATCGTTCGCGACGTCACTAAAGGCGCGCGCGTGCGCGGCCAGCTCCTGGAACGAGCGCCACACGCGAACATCGTCATCGACCGCTGTGACCTAGCCGACCTCGACGACGTACGGCGCTTCGCCGCCGAGTTCGCGGAGCCCTGCTTGGACGTACTAATCCACAACGCGGGCGCGATGCCATCCGTACGCACCGAATCGCCTCAGGGTCACGAACTCAGCATGGCGATTCACGTGCTGTCCCCGGTGTTGATGACCGAACTGCTACGGCCGCGATTGCGTGAGCGCCAGGCGAGGGTGATCCTGGTGACCAGCGGGGGAATGTATGGTCAGACCCTGCGTGCTGACGATCCGGAATTCCTGGTCGGCGACTATTCGGGGACCGCGGCGTACGCCAGAAGCAAGCGCGCTCAGGTGGAGTTGTTGCCGATCCTCCATCCACGCTGGTTGAGCGACCGGATCCGTGTCAATGCGACCCACCCTGGCTGGGTCGATACGCCCGGGCTGATGAACTCCTTGCCGGTCTTCGGCTCGGTGGCTCGGCCGTTGCTGCGTGATGCCGAAAGCGGAGCCGATACCACGTTGTGGCTCGCCGGGGTGCGGCCGCCGCCGGCCGCCGGCGAACTCTGGCACGATCGCCGAACCCGGCCGACCCACTTGTTGCCCAAGACCCGCACGGGTGAGCCAGAGCGCAGGAAGCTGTGGGCATGGGTGTGTGAGAAGCTCGCCATCTCGCCGGACTGACCGCATCGGAAGCCCGGCCAAACCTGGGAGGCCAAACCTGCGAGGCCGAACCTGCGAGGCCGAACCTGGGCGGCCGAACCTGGGTCGCCGAACGGGCAGCTGGTGCTCGGCAGCTGGTAAAGCATCTGCCTGTTCGATCTCAATGTGGCCAATCCGATCCGCGAGGTCCGATTGAGCTTCCTGGCCGGCTGAGCCCTTGCATCTGACACCGTGTCGGGTGCCACGCTGGGGTCCGTGATGAAGATCGGAGAGTTCGCGCGATTGGGTCAGGTATCGGTCCGGATGTTGCGGCACTATGACCAGCTCGGTCTGTTGCGGCCCGATCGCGTAGCCGAGTGGACCGGGCATCGGGTGTATCGACCGGAGCAACTCGCCACGCTCAACCGGGTCGTCGCGCTCAAGGAACTTGGCCTGACGCTGGAACAGGTCGGCCGAGTATCGGATGAGCAAGTGAACGCCGACGAGTTGCGCGGCATGCTCCGGCTCCGGCAAAACCAATGGGAAACCGGGTTGGATCGCAGTCGATCGCGTCTGGACGCCATTTGCTATCGCCTGCGGCTCATTGAGGGTGAGGACAAAGTGCCAAACATGGAATGTGTGATGAAGTCGTTGCCAAGCATGCGGATCGCCTGCCTGAGCACGGAGGTTGGCTCCCAGCCGGAGATCGCGTCGGCGATCGGGCCGATGTTCGATCAGCTGGCCCGGGCGTTGGTTCGAGCTGGCAACAATGGCTGGACGCCGAGCGCAACCTCGCGAGAGATCGATACCAAGGCGCCAGTGGCCGGTGACCAGTCCGAGTGGGTGACCGAACTTCAGCAGCCGGTCACGCGCTCGAGCTGAGCTGCTACCCCGCGATGACAGCGGGTCACGAGCCCGGGCGATAGTTTTGGTCCATGAGTGAGCATCAGGTCGACGCTAATGCCACGCCAAGCTCGAGAGTGCCCGGTCGCGGTCGGCGCCTCGCACCGCTCGCGGCGAGCGCCATGGCGGCGACGTTGGTCGTGACTGGGGCCCTCGCTGTTCCGATACTGGTAGGGGGAGCCACGGATGAGGACAGCACTGGGGCTGCCAGCTTGACCGCAGTCCGGAAGGTCGACGTGCCGACCCCTCGTCATCTGGACGGCCCAATTGCCTACCCACAGGTCCCGCCCATCGGGGGCGATCACAACACTGATTGGCTGGCTTGCGGACGGTATGACGAGCCGGTGCCGAACGAGAATGCCGTCCACGACCTGGAGCACGGGACGGTGTGGATCACTTATCGACCGGACCTCGCTGCCGAGGACGTTGCCTTGCTCGCCGAGTCGCTTCCCGAGGAAGGCATTATGTCGCCGTACCCCAATCTGCCCGCTCCGGCGGTGGTGACGGTGTGGGGGGTTCAGCTTCAGCTGACCGGTGCGGACGATACGAGACTGGCGCCGTTCCTAGCCGAGTACGGTGACGGCGGATCCGCGCCGGAGTCAGCGGCGTCGTGTGACGGCGGCATCGGCACGCCGATCGAAGAACCGCGTCCGGTCTGAGGCGCCACGGGCTGAGGAGCTCACCCTACGATGCGATGCGCCAGCAGGATGTGGAATCTGGTAGCCAGCAGCAGGTCGTCGACATGGACTCGCTCATCGGCGTTGTGGTAGCTCGCGGCGAGAACCTCGGCCGGCGTGCTGCGGAACGGGCTGAACCCGTACGCCAGCGTGCCAGCCTGGAGCCTGAGAAAGCTCGAGTCGGTGTACCCAGAACACAACATGGGTAGCACTTGAGCACCCGGGTCCTCCTGATCTAGGAACGCCGTGATCGCGTCGGGTAGCGCGCCGGTGACTGGGGACGAGCTGCCCGGCACCAGGTCCTCGGGGAACTCCAACTCGAACGACGAATCTGGTCCGAGTCGAGTGCGGACCTCGCGTTCGACCTCTCCTCGTGTGGCCCCCGGCAGAGTTCGGCAATCGAGATCAACCCAAGCGCGAGCCGGCATCACATTGCGGGCGGTCGAACCACCCAGCATGGTTGGCGCCATCGTGGTGCCGGCCAGCGGCGGCAGAACGTGACGCAAGAGCGGATGTAGGTCGGCACAACGCGTTATCGCCGCGCCAAGATCGGGATATTCGCCCTCGCCCAGCAGCACTCGAAGGGTGTTGTGAAGGAACACGGATCCTTCGGTGCGAGGCATGCCCCGACCGAGTCGAGTGAGCACCTGGCCTAGATGTGGCACCGCGTTGTCGCCGATGCTGGGCATCGACGCATGACCTGCCTCGCCCAACGCCACCACCCGAACCGGCTGGGTGCCTTTCTCGCCGATGGCCAACGAGACCACTGCCCGGTCATCCGATAACACCAGCCGGTCGCCACCGCCCTCGTTGATCGCCAGGTCCGGTCGGATCTCCGGTCGAGCATCGAGTAGCCATCGCATGCCGACATCAGCGCTGCCGTCCTCTTCGTCGGCGACCGCGAGGAACCACAGGTCCCCGCGTGGGGCGAAGCCGGTGCGGGCCAGCTCGGCCATCGCCACGGCACGGGCCGCCACCTCGTTCTTCATGTCGACAGCGCCCCGCCCGAACAAGTAGCCCCTGTCGTCGATGTCCGCGGCGAACGGTGGGTGGGTCCAGTCGCCGGCATCGGCCGGCACGACGTCGAGGTGCCCCACGAAAGCCAGCGATTGGTGGCCGAGTTCGGAGCCGCGGATCCTGGCAACCAGATTGGCGCGTGCTGGATCTCTGGCGACCAGCTCAGCTTCGATCCCCGCGTCGGTGAGGTACTCGGCGAGCAGCTGCGCGGCGAGCGTCTCGTTGCCGTTTGTGGTATCAATCCGAATCAACCGCTGGGTGAGGTCGATGACTTCTGCGTGTAGGTCGCTCATATTGGCCGGCCCCCAGGTGGAGCTGCGAGCTGCCCCGTGAGTTGGCGGCGATGCGTGGAGCCGGGCGGGTTTTCCGGTGGAGCTGCGAGCTGCCCCGTGAGTTGGCGGCGATGCGTGGAGCCGGGCGGGCTTTCCGGCGAACGAGGGATGAGGGTCACCAGGAGAGCCCCAGCCGATCGAGCAGCCATGCGAGGACCTCCGCCTCGTAAGCGAGGTGCCCGAAGCGGCCCGAGGGGCCGACGTGGGCGCCGGCCCCGGTTTCGGGTCGAAACAGGCAGCGTGGGGACCAGGCCGGATCGCTGGCTCTCAGCGCGGCTACCCACTTGGCCGGCTCGCGGATCAGCACCCGGGGGTCATGCACGGCTCCGGTGACCAGGAGGTCGGGTCTGGCCCCGGCGGCCGGCAGATTCTGCATCGGGTCGTATGCGGACATCCATTGGAACTCTTCGACGATCCGCGGGTCACCCCACTCCTCCCATTCGGTGGCGGTCAGCGGTGTGTTCGCGTCGAACATGGTGGTCACCACGTCGACGAAGGGCACCTCGGCCAGGACCGCGCACCAGCGATCTGGGCGTTGGCTGAAAACCGCCGCCTGGAGGAGGCCGCCCGCGCTCAGCCCGCGGGTCGCGATCCGGGACGGGTCGACCAATCCACCGGCGACCAGGCCGTCAGCCACCGCGACATGGTCGTCGAACGTATGTTGTTTGGCGGCCAGCTTGCCATCGAGATACCACTGGCGCCCGCCTTCTCCCCCGCCGCGGACGTGGGCATAAGCGTAGACCACGCCGCGATCCAACAGGCTCGGTAGCGCCGGATCCCACTCCGGTTCGAACACGGCTTCATAGGCGCCGTAGCCGTAGATCAGGCAGGGTGCGGTGCCGTCGAGCGGGGTGTCTCGGTGGCGCAGGATCGTGGCCGGCACCGCGGTTGCGTCGGCGGAAACGAACGTTCGGCGCTCGGTAAGGTAACGAGCGGGGTCGTGGTTCGGCGTGCGGTGTCGCAGGAGTTCTCGCCGCTGGCCGGTGACCAGGTCGACGGCCGACCAGGTGGCCGGGAAGAGCCAGGATTCATCTCTGATGGTGATCTCGGTTGCGTCGTAGTCGGTGTTGCGGTCGAGCGCGATCTCACCGGCTGGATAGCCGCTGGTCAGCGTGCGCTGACTTGGCGAGATGCGCAGCGCGGTCGTGCCGTCGACACGCAGGGTCAGCACCGTCGCCGCGGCGAACGCATCGGCGCGGATCAGACGTTCGCGAGGGTTCTCCGGCACCAATTCGGTCCAGGCGGTCCAGTCCTGGTCGGCTTCGGCTGGCACTGGTGCGATCATCAGCCGGAACTCGGTGGCCCGATCGTTGGTAACGATCAGCAGTTGACCTAGGCCGTTGGCGAGTCGCTGATGCTCGGCCCGGTAGCGGATGTCGGGTCGTCGGCCGCCTATCGAACGAGGCGGACCAAGGGGAGTGCGCGCGTCGAGGAACCACGCTTCCGAGGTGGAGTTGCTTTCACTCCAGACGATGATGGCGTCACCGGACCGGGTGCCGCGCAGGTTCAACTCGAAGCGTTCATCGGGCTCACTGAGCACCAGTACGTCCTTGCTCGCCGCCGTGCCGATCCGGTGGCGCCAGATCTGGTGGGGCCGGTAGGTGTCGTCGTGCACCGTGTAGAAGAAGTACGCCGAGTCCGCACTCCAGGCTCCGCCGTAGTAGGTTCGCGCGATCTCATCGTGGTCGTTGCCGGTGCGAAGGTCTCGAAAGCGCATGGTGAACACTTCGTCGCCGGTAGTGTCCGCCGAATAGGCCAACCAGTTTTCGTCCGGACTGACGATGGTGAGGCCGATGTCCAGGTAGCCGGAATCGTTGAGGAGCGTGCCGAAGTCGAGGACGGACTCCCTGGTGGTCTGGACCACTAGGGAGGTGACGTTTCCGCCGGTTTCCGGCGAATCAGAGCCAAGATTCGTCGCCGACTTCCCAGCGGGCAAGTGTTTTTCGCGCAACAGTTCTGCGTAGTCACTTCCCGTGCGGTGCTGGGTGTAGTAGGAAAACCCCATACGATGCCACTTGACCGACCGTTCAGCCGGCGAGAGGCGGGCGACCATCTCGGACTGCAACGCCGTGACCAGGGGGGTCAGATGAGCGCATGTCGCATCATAGAAGCGGCGTTCCGCAGTCACATAGGCGAGGAACTCCGGAGAGGAAGCATCATGCATCCAGTAGTAGGGATCCGGCCGGATCAGGCCGTGCTCGGCGTGTTCGTGCGGTTGCTGGGGGGCAATCGGCGGCGAAGCAAGCGGATCGGTCATGGGCGCAAACGTACTCCGGCACGGGTTCCAATGATGGCCGTGCTAGTAGCGGTCTCGACCAGTTTCGCGACGCTGCCGATGACGGCTAGTCATGCCGAAGAGAAGGTGACCTTCACGGTGGCCTTGCAGAACGAACCGGACTCGTTGAATCCGTTCTTGGGGTTCGAGGCGCCGTCCTATGAGATGTGGGCGCTGACCTACGACTACCTAGTCGGCTACTCCATGAAGGACATGTCCCCGGAGCCCTCACTAGCCACTGAGTGGGAGAACTCGGCGGACGGACTGACCTGGACTTTCACCATGCGCGACGATGCGATGTGGTCCGATGGCAAGCCGCTCACCGCCCGAGACGTCGCCTTCACCTATAACCGAGTGATCGACGGTGGGCCGGAGAAGGTTGCCTGGGGGTCCTACCTCACGTCTGTCAAGACGGTGACCGCTCCCGACCCGACGACGGTGGTGCTCTCCCTGAAGAAGCCCAACGCGGTATTGCCGCTGTTGCCGATCCCGATCATTCCGGAACACGTGTGGTCCAAGCTGTCCGAGAAGCAGGTCAAGAGTTTTGCCAACGAGCCGACCGCTGAGGCGCCGGTGGTCGGGTCGGGTGCTTTCCGGTTCGTCGAAGGCAAGGTCGGTGGCTCGACGTACCGTTTCGAAGCAAACCCCGACTATTGGGGAGGTGCGCCGCATATCGATGAAGTCGTATTCAAGGTCTACAAGGCCGAAGACCCGGCAATCCAGGCGTTGATCAAAGGCGAAGTCGACTTTGTCGAGGATATCTCGTCTATCCAGGTGGAGGCCTTACAAAAACAAGACGGGATTACCGCCATCAACGGTGACTCGCCTTACTTTTCGGAACTCGCATTCAACACCGGATCGATTGATGTCGAAACCAAGAAGGCGATCGGTGACGTCAACCCGGCTGTGAAAGACCCCCGGTTCCGGCACGCACTGGGCTATGCCATGGACCTCGATCAATTGGTCGAAAAAGTGTATCAGGGGGCCGCGACACCCGGAGACTCGCTAGTCCCGCCTGCGTACTCAGGTTATCGATGGGAGCCAGGCCCGGAGGAGGCGTTTACCTACGATCCGGACAAGGCCGCGCAACTGTTGGACGAAGCCGGTTATAAAGTTGGCAGCAATGGCAAGCGCACCCTGCCATCCGGAGAACCGATCGGCAAGCTTCGACTGTTTGCCCGAGCCGATGATGAGACCTCGCCCAAGGCGATGGAGTTTATTCAAGAATGGTTCCGCGACGTCGGGGTCGACTCCGAACTCAAGGTGGTGGAAGAATCGAATCTCACCGAGATTATTCTCAAAGGTGAGTTCGATGCGTTCGAATGGGGATGGTATATGGAACCCGATCCGGACTCGATCCTGGATGTGATGACATGCGATCAGTTCGGTGGATCCTCCGACTCGTGGTATTGCAACAAGGAGTACGACAGGCTGTACCAGGCCCAGAACGCCGAGGTGGACGACACGAAGCGGGTCGAACTCGTCAAGCAGATGCAACAGATTCTGTTCCGTGACTCACCGTACTTGATCACCGCCTACTTGAAGACCGGCGAAGCGGTGCGCAGCGATCGATTCGCCTGCCTGCGACCGCAGCCCGATCCGGGCGGAGTGTGGATCTTCCAATACGGCGCCTACAACTACAAGAACATGCGCCCTGCCTCAGAAGCGGCAGCGTGTGCCGGCGAGAAGAGTGCTACTCGGGCCAGCAGGTCCACCGGCTCCGACGATCGAGTCGGCACGGGTGCACTGCTGGGTTTGGGCGCTGGCGCGGTCGCGCTGCTGGGCTTGGCTGGGGTGGTGCTATGGCGCCGTCGGTCAACCGCCGAGGACCGGGAGTGAGCGCCCGAGCGGGTCACCGGTGAGCGCCATCTCAGCGGCGTCCACGGCATCGGTGGATCCGACGTCGGAGGATGCGAGGGGATCCGGTGGCCCTCGGAGCTACCGACGCTACGTCGGCGGCAAGGTACTCGGAGCGTTCGGCAGCCTGATCTTCATGCTCGTGGTCAACTTCTTCCTGTTTCGGGTGCTCCCGGGGGACCCTGCCCGAACCTTTGCGCGAGGCCGAACCAGCTCCGCGGAGGAAATCGCGGAGTTCAATCGCACCTACGGGCTGGATCAACCGATCTGGCAGCAGTTTCTCACCTTCCTGAAGAACCTGACCCAGGGCGAGCTGGGTGTTTCATTGCGGTATCGGGTACCGGTGGCCGACCTGATCCTGGACCGAATGTGGCCGACACTGCTGCTGGTCGGCACCTCGACGCTACTCGCCACGCTCATCGGGGTGTGGCTCGGCATCAACCAGGCCTGGCGACGGGGCGGCATCTTCGACAAGTTCACCACCGGCGGCTCGTTGACGTTGTATTCCATGCCGGAGTGGTGGCTGGGATTGCTCCTGATCGCGGGGCTCGGGGTCGGTTTCGGTCCGATTCCAGGCCTTTTTCCGACTGGAGGACTGCACTCCGCCGGAGTGGATCCGGGCACGCTCGCCGGCGCGTTCGACACGATCTGGCATCTGGTGTTGCCGGTCAGCACGCTGACCCTTGCTTATCTGGCCGACTATTCGCTGATCATGCGCTCCTCGCTACTCGACGAAATCGGCGAGGACTACCTGATCACGGCTCGAGCCAAGGGCCTGCGCGACCTCGACGTGCGCAATCGCCACGCAGTGCGTAACGCATTGCTGCCGACCACGACGATCATCGCGCTCAATGTCGGCTTCGTGGTGTCCGGTGCGATCACTATCGAGACCGTGTTCTCGATCCCTGGGTTGGGCCTATTGGCCACCGAGGCGCTCGCGCTGCCGGACTTCTGGGTACTGCAAGGCACATTCCTGGTCGCCTCGGCAGGTGTGATCGTGGCGAACTTGCTCGCCAACCTCGCCTACGGCTGGTTGGATCCGCGGGTGCGCACATGAGCGAGCGAAGGACAGCGCACGTCGCCACGGCCAGGCAGCTGGCCTGGCGCCGACGCTCGGCGGCCTGGCGGCGGGGCTGGGGGGAGTATTGCCGGCACCGCTCGGGCATGCTCGGCCTAGCCACCCTGCTCGGGTTCGTTCTGCTGGCCGTCTTCGCGCCGGTGCTGGCTGATGCCAACGGGCTTTCCGTGACCAAGGCAACCGGCGGAGTGCTCGAAGCCCCGTCGTCGGAGTATTGGCTCGGCACGGATGAGAGCGGCCGCTCAGTGTTGACGCTGCTGATCTGGGGGTCGCGGGTCTCCCTGTTTGTCGGCCTGATGGCAACCGTGATCTCGATGGTGATCGGCACCCTGATCGGATTGGCATCGGGCTACTTCACCGGCAGGCCGGGCGCGATTCTCTATCGGCTCACCGAATGGTTCCTGGTTATCCCGTTCTTGCCGCTCGCCATCGTGTTGGCGACAGTGCTGGGCAAGTCCCTGTTCAACATCGCGGTGGTGATCGGTGTGACCTCCTGGCCGGGCACCGCTCTGCTCATCCGCAGCCAGACCCTCTCGATCAAGGAGCGCGCCTACCTTGAGCGAGCCCGAGTGTTAGGCGCCGGACGATGGCATCAGATTAGGCGGCACATCCTGCCCAACGTCATGCCGATGGTGTTCGCCAACACCACGTTGACGGTGGCGATTGCGATTCTGTCGGAGACCACGTTGAGCTTTCTTGGCCTGGGTGACCCGACCAGAGTTTCCTGGGGCACGATGTTAGACAATGCGTTCAACGTCGGTGCGATCACCACGGGTTCGTGGTGGTTCATCATTCCGCCTGGCGTATGTGTGGTGCTGATTGTGTTGTCGTTCACCCTGGTCGGACACGCCCTTGAAGAGGTGCTCAATCCGCGGCTGAAAGGTCACCGGTGACTGCCGCGGACGAGGTCGGCGGACAGGTTCTGCTGCGCCTACGGGACGTATCGGTGACCTACCGAAGCGGTGGCCGGGACGTGCCCGCGGTTCGCGGGGTGAGCTTGATGGTCGATCGTGGTGAGATTCTCGGTGTCGCGGGGGAGTCCGGCTGCGGCAAGTCGACGCTGGCGAGCACCATCCTTCGCCTTCAGCCGGTGTCGGCTACTGTCACCGGACAGGTGAGCTTTGACGGCGCCGACGTGTTGTCGATGCGCTGGGGCCCGCTGCGCGCGATGCGGTGGGCAGGCGCGTCAATCGTGTTCCAAGGAGCCTTGCATTCGCTCAATCCGGTGCATCGGGTGGGGCGCCAGATCGCGGAGGCGATCACCGTGCACGAAACAGGCCTCGGCAGCGCCGCCGTACAGCAGCGGGTAGCCGAAGCCCTTGGCCTGGTCGGACTGCCGGCCGCTCGATCAACCTCCTATCCCCATCAACTCTCCGGTGGCCAGCGGCAACGGGTGATGATCGCGATGGCGTTGGCGTGCCGGCCCTCGCTGATCGTGGCCGACGAGCCGACGACCGCACTTGACGTGATGGTGCAGGCTCAGGTGCTCGACGTGCTGTCCGGGCTGGTGCGGAAGCTTGGCGTCGGCATGCTGATCATCAGCCACGACCTATCGGTTCTGGCTGGACTGTGTGACCGGATCGCGGTGATGTATGCCGGCCGGGTGATCGAGCACGGCCCAGCCGATCAGGTGTTCTCCGCTCCGCTGCATCCGTATACCGCTGCCTTGTCTGCGGCGTTTCCCAAGGTCGGCGATCCTAGGGCGCGTATCGCCCCAGCCGGCTTGCCGGGTGATCCGCCGGACCCGCAAGCATTGCCGGCCGGCTGCGCGTTTGCGCCTCGATGCGCCATCGCGGTGAGTTCGTGCGCTACCGAGGCGCCGAGCCTGCTACCGGTCAGCGGCGGTGCGCGTCGTCGTGAAGCTGCCTGTCTGCGCATTGAAGAACAACGGGTGTCGCGGTGATCGGCGCTCTGGAGGCTCGGGATGTGCGAGTCGACTTCGGCGCACGGTCGGGAGCCGTAGCACGAGCGTTGGATGGCGTGAACCTCGTCTTGCGGCCGGGGGAGATCGTCGCGTTGGTCGGTGAGTCCGGGTCGGGCAAAACCACCCTGGCTCGGACGCTGATGGGCCTGCAACAGCCGACCTCGGGTCAGATCGTGATCGGCGGCGAGCGACTGGGCCGTTCGACGAGCTCCTTGCGAGAGTTTCGCCGGACCGTGCAGATGATCCTGCAAGATCCAGCGGGAGCGCTCAACCCGCGGCATACGGTCTACGAGTCCGTGGCTGAGGGTCTCCGCATGCACCGCCTGCCAAGTCGAGACGAACCGGAGGCCACCTTGGTGGCGTCGGCGCTGGCGGCCGCCGGTTTGCGCCCCCCAGAAGCGTTGTTCTTGCGCTACCCGCACGAGTTGTCCGGCGGGCAACGCCAACGCGTTCTGATCGCTGGAGCATTGGCTCTGCGGCCGAAGTTGCTGATCGCCGACGAGCCGGTCTCCAGTCTAGATGCCTCTATTCGCGGCGAGATCCTGGCGTTGTTGCTGAGGTTGCGCAAGGAGTTGGGCCTCGGCGTCCTCGTGGTCACTCATGATCTCGGCCTGGCCTGGAACATTGCCGATCGGGTAGCGGTGATGTACTTGGGGCGGATTGTCGAATCGGGGCCGACCGAGGGCGTGTTGCGCACGCCGACACACCCCTACACCCAAGCACTGTTGTCGGTCGTTCCGGAGGTCGCCGCTCTCACGTCGACCGTCCTGACTGGTGAGATACCGGACCCAACCAAGATTCCGCGCGGGTGTCGTTTTCATCCGCGTTGTCCGGCGCTCGCCGACGGTCGGGCGTCGACCGCCACGGTCGATGCCGACTGTCGGCACCTGGGCCTGGCGATATTGCCCGGTACGCCGAACGGTCATCGGGCGGCTTGCCATTTGACGGAAGGATGATCATGAGCGAACCGCCGGAGGCGTTCGAGCGGGCCCCGTTGCAACAGGCCCCGTTGCAACAGGCCCCATTGCAACAGGCCCCATTGCAACAGGCCCCATTGCAACAGGCCCTGCCACGGGGGATGTACGTCGAGGATTCCTCATGGGTGATCGAGCGAGATCTGGTATTGGCCACCGAATGGACCTGCCTTGGTCGCCGGGACGATCTCGGCCTGGCCCAGCCCCAGCGGGCCACGGTTGTCGAGGTGCTCGGCGAGTCGGTCATCCTCACCTGTGACACCGACCGGGCCTTGCACGCTGCCTTCAATGTGTGTCGTCATCGCGGTGCGCAGCTCATGCCCGCCGAACCCGGTTCGGAACCGCGATCCTGCGCGGCCGGGTCGTTGCGGTGTCCCTATCACTCGTGGACCTACCGCCTAGACGGTGGGTTGTTGCGGGCGCCGCACACCGAGGAGGTGGATCGCACCCGGTTCTCGTTGCATCCGGTTGCCGTGGATGAGTGGCAGGGGTTCGTCTTCGTGAGACTGGCCGCGCCCGACCAGCCGGGTGTGGGCCCGGCGGACGTTCCGGAGCAAGCGCCGGGGGGCCAATCGCCCGCGGCGTCATCACTGGATGCCGCGGTGGCCCGCCCGAGCCGGACGCTCGCCAACTACCGGATCGGCACGCTGGTGACCGGTGCCAGCTACCGCTACGAGGTAGCCGCGAACTGGAAGGTGATCGCGGAGAACTACAACGAGTGCTACCACTGCGGGCCAGTGCATCCGGAACTTACCCGGCTGGTGCCGGCGTTCGGCGGCGGCGGCGTCGGCATCGACTGGGATTCGGGAGTGCCGCACCGAGAGGGCGCGTGGACATTCACCATGAGCGGAACGACCGTGCGGTCTCCGCTGCCTGGCCTGGACGAGGCCGAGCGGGTGCGACACAAGGGCGAGTTGGTTTATCCGAACTTGCTGCTGTCGTGTTCGGCTGACCATGTCACTGCTTTCGTGCTCCGTCCGATAGCGGTCGATCGGACCCGGATCGACTGCCTGCTACTTTTTGCTCCCGATGAGGTAGCTCGCGCGGAGTTCGACCCGTCGGACGCCGGCGACTTCTGGGACCTGGTCAACAAGCAGGATTGGGCGATTTGTGAGTCCGTGCAACGCGGTATGAGCTCACGCTCATACCGCCACGGATGGTTCGCGCCCATGGAGGACGATTCCGCCGATATTCGCCGCTGGCTGCTGCCCCGGATGGCCCGAGCAGGTCAGGTGATCGATGGCTGAGTTCTTCGAGTACATCGTCGTGGGGCTCGGTGGCCTCGGCTCGGGCACCGCCTATGAGCTGGCCAAACGAGGCCATCGGGTGCTCGGCCTGGAGCAGTTCAAGCTAGGACACCATCGCGGCGCGTCCCACGACACTTCCCGGATACTCAGACACAGCTATCACACGCCCTCTTACGTCGAACTGACTCAGGAGGCCTACCGCGATTGGGCAGCTCTAGAGACCGACTCGGGGGAGTCACTGGTAACCGTGACCGGTGGACTCGACCTTTTCCCGCCGGGCGGCGTGATCCCGATGGTCGACTACACCTCGTCACTCACCGCGGTGGGCATTGACCACCTCACCCTCGACGCCGATGAGATCATCAGCCGGTGGCCGCAGTTTCGAGTGCCGGAGCAGACCGTGGGACTCTTCCAGCCGCGAGGGGCGATCGTACCCGCTGGACGGGGCACGGCCGTCATGCAACAACGAGCCGCGGCGTACGGTGCGGTGTTGCGCGATCAGTCCCCGGTGACCAGCCTGCGCGACCTCGGGGGCCATGGCATGGAGGTGAATGTCGGGGATACCGCCTATGTCTGTCGACGCCTGGTGTTGTGCGCCGACGCGTGGACCAATCAACTGCTCGTAGGGCTAGGCGTCTCCATCCCGTTGACAGTCACGCTGGAACAAGTGACCTACTTCGCGCCGCCGGACATCCGCAGGTATGCCCCAGGGCGGCTGCCGCTTTGGATTTGGATGGATGAGCCGTCGTACTACGGCTTTCCGAGTTACGGTGAAGCAACCATTAAGGCGGCCGAGGATTGCGGGGGACCGATCAGCCATCCGGATGCGCGTACCTTCCAGGTCGATCTCGACATGCAGACTCGGCTCGCATCGCATGTCGCCGCGTTGTTGCCGGGTTCGGGGCCGCCGGTGCGTTCGGTTCGGTGCCTCTACACACTGACGCCCGACCGAGACCTTCTCATCGATGCGGTGCCTGGCCACCCCGCTGTCTACCTCGGCCTGGGCGCCGCGCACGGGTTCAAGTTCGCCCCCACAATCGGCCGGCTGCTCGCCGATCTGGCAGTCGATGGCAAGGCAGGGTTCGACCTCACCGCATACTCCTTCGATCGCCCCGGGCTCACTGATCCGGACTACGAGCCGACCTGGATGGTGTAACGGACCACCTCCCGAGTCGCCGCCCGCCGTACCCAGCCTGGTGCGCCGGTCGGTAGCCGGCGTGGACACCGCGGAGCGCTATGGACTCCCGACCCGTCGCCCGAACCTGACCGTCGCTGTCCGCAGCCGGGGTCCTCGGCAACCAATGCCGCTCCGGCGGCGTCCATGCTCTGAGCGGCGCCGATCGGGCGCCGGAACGGGACAAGAAGCAATCATCTTCACGGTACGAAGCGATGGGGTCGCCGCGGCGCCGAGCCCATCATCTGCCGGCCGTGGCCGAAGCGTGACTTCAAGGTCACACTGAACTATCGGACCGACGCGGCGCGAATCGTGCTCGGTCGGCGATGTGCCGGTGAGCCCACGGGCGGTGCGGATAGCGGTGCGTACCCGAGCGTTCTCGGGGACCGGGGACCGCTGGCGGTTGACTGGTTGATCGGCAAGCGTCGATTCACCCCAATGGGTTCCTCGGGGCTGAGCCAGCTCGTGTCACCGCGGAGCCCGGCGAGCGCCCGCGGTACCGTGAAACGCCGAGTTCAGGCAGTCTGGCCAGCTCGCCTCGCTTCTGTCGAGGCGAGCTGGCAGGATCCGGATCGATGATGCGAACCATGGCCTACGGTGACGCGGCGATCCTGGTTGAACTCAACGACCTTGACGAGGTGCTGGCCTGGGACCGGCAGGTGCGTGAATCTGCCCCGCCCGGCGTGACCGACATCGTCGTGGCGGCCCGTTCCGTGCTGATCAGATACGACCCAGCGCAGATCGGGACCACTGAGCTAAGGCGCCATCTAGCACACCTGGATCCGGTGGCGCTGCCTGGCCGACTGGTTGGCGCCGAACCAGTGGCTGAGATCCCGGTGCGCTACGACGGCGCGGATCTCGCCGAGGTTGCGCGACAATGTCAGCTGACCGTCCGCGAAGTGATCGAGCGCCACTGCGCCTCCCTCTTCACCGTGGCCTTCTGTGGATTCGCGCCAGGCTTCGGGTACCTACGCGGTCTGGATCCCCGCTTGCGGGTGCCGCGCCGGTCCGTGCCACGGACCCGGGTGCCGGCCGGTGCGGTGGCCATCGCGGATCAGTGGTCGGCGATCTATCCAGTATCGTCTCCCGGCGGATGGCAGATTCTGGGGTCCACCACCCTGGCTACTTGGAACCTGGACCTGGATCCGCCCAGCCTGTTGTCGCCTGGGGTCAGCGTGCGGTTCCGGCAGGTCCGATGATTCGGGTGATCGCGGCCGGTCCGTTGTCGACTGTGCAAGACCTCGGTCGGTGCGGATACGGGCACCTGGGCGTCAGTCAGTCGGGAGCGGCGGACCAGGCAAGTCACCGCCGAGCGAACCGGCTGGTCGCGAACAGTGCGAACGCAGCGACGATCGAGGTCGCCCTGGGCGGGCTGGAACTTGTGAGCGAGCATCCGGTGTATGTCGCGCTCACCGGTGCCCCGGGTCCGGCTGAGGTAGCCGGCACCTCGATCGGCATGAACGCGCCCGTGCCGTTGCCCGCGGGTGGCCTGCTTCGGCTCGGCTGGGGGGCCTCGGGAGCCCGCACCTATGTCGCGGTGCGCGGTGGCTTCGACGTGCCGCCAGTGCTGGGTTCGCGAGCGACGGACACCATGTCGGGAATCGGACCCGCCCCCTTGGTGGCCGGTGCCGTCGTGCAGATCGGTGCGCTGACCAGCGGTTTGCCCCAGGTCGACCAGGCCCCGGTGCCCGACCTGATAGCCGAGCCCACCGTTCGGTTGCTTCCTGGACCTCGCCGCGACTGGTTGACCGACGAGGCAGCGTCCGCGCTGGTTCGGACTTCGTGGACGGTATCAACCGACAGCAATCGAGTAGGGGTGAGACTTGACGGGATAGCGCTGCAATTGGCCCGAACCCGGGAGACCCACCCCGAAGGCCTGATTCCCGGCGCGCTCCAGGTGCCGCCGAACGGACTCCCGATCGCCTTCCTCGCCGATCATCCGGTCACCGGCGGCTACCCGGTGGTCGCGGCGGCGCGCGCGGCGGACCTGCCTATCCGCGCCCAGCTGAGACCGGGTCAGCGCCTTCGGTTCTCCTGGGCAACACGGGTGCCCCCGCGACACCACGGGTGACCTGCCCTAGAAGGCGCCGGAGAGTCCGTTCGCGGAGTAGGTCAGACCTCCCGGCAGTCATCACACAGGGCAATCAACATCGGGGCAATCAACATCAGGGCAATCAACGAGGGAAGTGCTCGATCCACTCGCGACAACTGACCTCTACGCCTGCCTTGGTGGCGACGGTAGCGATAGCGACGTCGTACCCCGCCGCGCCGATCGTGACATCCATCACCGAGCGCACCTGCACCGCCACCCCTGGCCAGGACAGTCCGAAGACGGTTTCGCCGTGGGCACGTTGAGCGAAGGTACGCCGGCTTACGCTGACCTCGCCGACATACAGCTCGCGCGAGCGCCCGCCGTACGGGGTCTCGTAGTCGGACTCCACGCGCGTTCGAGCGGTGGTGGTGCGGGTCAGAACGTCATCGGTGACCGTCCAGGACACTCCGTCGTCGGACTCCGAGGACTGTTCGGCACCCGAGGACAACTCCGGTGCCGGGAAATCGCCGACCAGGCCGGGCAGGGTGAGGTTACCGCCGTGAATCGTCAGAGTCACCGGAGCCGGCGGTGCGACCGTGTTGGGCCAGTCGGCTCCAGCGACACTGACGCGCAAGCGCTGCCCGGGATCCCAACGGTAGGCGCAGGCGTCGAGAACGACCTCGACCTCATACACCTTGCCGGCAACCAGGGGCCGAGGTGCGCCATGGAGGCCGTCGCGGTAGCGAAGATCGAGGGTGCCGCGAGTCACCAACGCGGACGTGCCGTCGGCGAAGACGTCACACAGCTTCACCGACAGCGATGCCGACGCCTGGTCGGCTGAGACGTGCAATCGGAGAACCGGTTGGCCGATGACCGTCCGGTCGGGTGCATCGAACTCCCAGGTCATCGAGCGTGCGTCATCGATCAGCTGATCGCCGGACTGACCCCATGGGAGGTGGCCGGCACAGTCGATCCACGCTGCGGTACCCACGTCTGGTTGGACCGCAAAGGTTCGCGGGCCGGCCAACGCGCATGCCATCGGCTCAGTGGGCGGGACCGAAGGCAACCGTACCCAGAAGCCGGCATGCAGCTCCAGGTCGACCTCGGGGCGGGTCGAGGAACGTACGAACACATCACATCGATCCTGATGCGCCTCGGCAGGTTCCGACCGAAGCCAGGTGTTGAACCACTCCGCGAGCTCGGTCTCCAGATCGACTCGCGGTCCGGGCATCGCGTGGGTGGGATCCGCATGCGCCCATGGGCCGGCGAGCAGCCGATGCGGGACCCCGGCCCGGGCCAGCTCGGCGACCGTGCGGAAGGAGTTGTTGCGGTAACCGTCGGCCCAGCCCGCGACCAGCATCACCGGGCACTCGATCCGGTCATATCCCTTGGTAGTGCCGCCGAGCCGCACCGACCCGTGATCCCAATATGCTCCATGTCGGTTCTCCCGAAGCCAGGTGAGAATCCACGGGTCGTTGGTGGCGAGCCGACGATGCCATTCCGCCTCCCAATCGGTACGTTCGGGGTCCTTTCCCCAGACCGCGGGCACCGGGGGCAAGACGCACATTGCCGTCATGTAATGGCAGTAGTCGACCAGGTCGATCAGGCGAAGCGCCCCACCACGCCAATGCACGTCGTCGGTCCACCGGTCGTCAGTGGCGTAGATGGCACAAATCGCCTTCAGCGCCGGCGGCCGCTCGCACGCGACCTGCAACGAATTGAAGCCGGAGTACGACGTACCCCACATGCCGATGGAGCCCGAGCACCACTCCTGTGCGGCCAGCCATCCGATCGCCTCGACCAAGTCCCGCTGCTCGGCGTCTGGGTACTCATCACTTGCGTCTCCGGAGGAGGACCCGGTGCCGCGGACATCGATCCGGGCTACCGCGAAGCGATGGTTGTCGCGCAGGCTCCGGTAGCTCTCCGCGTACGACGAGGTCTGGTCGTCCTTGCGATAAGGCAGTGCCTCGACCAGGCACGGTTGTGGTCCGAGCGCGGCGTCGGGCAGGTAGAGGGTGGCCGCAAGAAAGTGCCCGTCGGACAACGGGATGCGGACCTCGCGCTCGTCGGCGGCGTCGGCCGTCACGACGTGGTCTCGATAACCGAATCCAGCAGCCGAAGGACCTCTGGTGTATGGATCGCCTCCGCCCGGTTACCTGAGCGACCAACAGTGGTCTGCGCGCCGAACATTGAGTTGAGCACCGCCTCCTCGGTCGCTTCGACTACTGCAGCGAACAGCGGGTCGAGTGCTCGGCCGGTGATCAGATCGCCGCGGTCGGGCACGCCGTCGCGCGTCATCCGCATGCCGGTGCCGAAGGCGAGGAAGATCTCACCGCTGCCATGATGGGCCACCGACCCGGTCCTCGCCAGGCCTAGGCCGACCCGACGGGCCAGTCGCGCGCAGCCCGCCCCGTCGACCGGCGCATCGGTGACCACCAGTCCGATGCACGAGCCCGCTGGTGCCGGCCCGATCTCGTTGGCTGACTCGCCCGCGCCGGCCGCGTTGGTCGCCATGACCTCAGCCAGTCGCCGACCCAATGGGACACCGGCCACGGTGCATTCGTCGCGGGTCCCGAAGTTCGTCATCAGCAAAACCGCGACGGTGTACCCGGATTCGGTCACTCGCGAGGCGGTGCCGATCCCACCCTTGAATTCGAAGCACGACATGCCAGTGCCGGCACCGACCGCGCCCTCCGCGGGCGGGAGGGCGGATCCGCGGGAGGCCAGCGCAGCCCGCCAGGCCGCGACCACGTCATCGTGTTCGACCTGCATCCGCCGGGCGTCGTTGAGCCAGGAGTCGTCGCATTCGGCGACCACCGGGATGACGAAGTCCGTCGCGCACGCAGGGTCGGTCTCGAGCATGATCCGACACGCGGAGTCGTACACCCGCCCCAACTGCAGGGTCGAGGTCAAGAAGACCGGCGTCTCCGCGGAACCCCATTCAGCTGCGGTGATGAACCCGGTGCATTCGCCGGCCCCGTTGAGGACCGCGCCCCCGGCGGGTACCAGCCGAGAGAAGGCGTCCTTGGCGATCACCAAACAGGTGACCCCGGTTCGGGCGATGCCGCGCCCGGTCGGCGGGTCTGGTTCGTCCCGGTGAATCGTGGTGTGCCCCAGCCCGACCCCGGCGACATCGAGCACCGAGTTGGTGCGACCGGTGGGCAGCCGGCCGATCACAATTCCTAACTCTCGCGCACGTGGCATAGGACCATCTTGGTGCATGCTGTCGTGATGAACATGGCACCTCCCAGAAATTCGTGGTCCGCGATTCCGGTGGTCTGGTCAGCGGAGACGAGGCTGCACGATCCTGGCTTCGAGGTATGGGTAGGTGTGCCAACGGCGGGGA
Organism: Nocardioides sp.; assembly: GCA_051657765.1. GTDB lineage: Bacteria > Actinomycetota > Actinomycetes > Propionibacteriales > Nocardioidaceae > Nocardioides. The sequence goes on from JBOFLH010000608.1 coordinate 24,449, forward strand.
CCGAGACGGCCGACCGAGTCGATGCGATCCTGGGCTCATTGTCGCGACACTCGCTGGTGGCCACCGTCGGCCATGACGACACGGTCCTTACGAGCGTGCACGAGCGGGCCTTCCTCGACTTCCTGGCCTCGGCACACCAACGCTGGATGGCAGGCCCCTACGTCGAGCTGGTCGGCCAGGACCGAGTGGTGCCCTACCTGTTTTCAACACCGGCGCTGGTTCAAGGCATGTCGCCGCGCCAGCCGACGGCAACCCACGCCCTGGTCGGGGAGTATTGCTACGACACCATGACGTTGGTCGGGCCGGGCACCTGGCGGGCGGCTCGCGCCGCCGTGGACTGTGCACTGACCGCGGCCGATCTGGTAGTCGCGGGCGCGCCCGCCGCCTACGCGCTGTGCAGACCGCCTGGGCACCACGCGACCCGGAGTGGCTACGGCGGTTCGTGCTACCTCAACAACGCGGCGGTCGCGGCCACCGCATTGCGTGCCGCAGGTCACCACCGGGTGGCGGTCCTGGATCTCGACGCGCACCACGGCAACGGTACGCAGGCGATCTTCTGGAACGATCCGAGCGTGCTGTACGGCTCGGTGCACGTCGATCCTGGCGCCGGTTGGTTTCCGCACGTCTTCGGCCACGCCGACGAGGTCGGGGCGCCGGCCGCTGCCGGCGCGAACCTGAACTTGCCGATGCCCGAAGGCGCCGATGACCAGCCGTGGCTAGTGGCCGTCGAACGCCTAGCGGACTGGGTTTCCGCGGCCGGGTGCACGGCGGTGGTGGTCTCGCTGGGCGTCGACGCGGCTGCCGAGGACCCGGAGAGCCCGCTGATGGTGACTCACGACGGCTACCGGTCGGCCGGCAACCTCCTGGGCGGCCTCGGGATGTCCAGTGTGATCGTGCAAGAAGGTGGATACCATCTGCCCAGCCTTGGTGATCTGGTCGCGTCCTACCTTGCCGGCCACGACGAGGCTCGCTGAAGTCCCGATGGATAGCGGAGTTCGGCCAAGTAAAGATCCGTCAACCTAGTCACATCGGGTGAGAAACGGAGGAGTTTTTACCGTTTCAGATGCTCGGTGACGGATGTCCTCCTAAGGTCCGTCGGTGGGATCAACTCGGTTGGGGGAACAATGGACGGATATCACGCCTGGATGCTGATCGCATCCTCATTGGTGCTTTTGATGATCGTGCCAGGGTTGGCACTCTTCTACGGCGGCATGGGCAGATCGACCTCCGTGCTCAACAGCATGATGATGTCCTTCACGGCCTTGGGTGTGCTGGGTGTAAAGTTCTCCGCCTGGCTACTCTTTCTGCCGATCTGGGCGACGCTAGCCTACTTTCCGTTGGCCCATCAGGTCTGAGGAGGAGGGCTTCTCAGTGGAGCACCCGACAGCTTGTCGGGAATCCTGTTCGGCACTGCCGATGGTGTCGCCAAGGTCATCCCGATTGACTACGCGGGCGGTACCGTCGTTCATATCAACGCAGGCGCAGCCGGTTTGGTGCTGGCCCTGATAGTGGGTCAGCGGGCCGGGTTCAAGACGCAGCGGATGCCACCGCACAAACCGACGCTCACCATGGTAGGCGCGGGGCTGCTGTGGGTCGGTTGGTTGGGCTCCAACGTCGGATCGATGAATCGGTATGGCCTCTCGGAGACCGAGATCGCCGACTTCCTAAGTCAATCCGGCGTGGTGTGGCTCAATACCGTCCTAGCCGCATGTGTGGGCATGCTCGGCTGGCTTCTCGCCGAGAAGCTCCGAACGTCAGTGCGCACCCCCGCTGGTGTGCCCGGTAGGTCACGGGTGCGGAACACAGTCCGCCCGCCATCGGCCGACAGCTCGGTATGTGCGCCCCAGATCGACCCATCCGCGTTTCCCAATCGACGACAACCATTGTCGAGCTTGACCTCGTAGTGGAAAGTGAACCGTCACAGGTAGGACGGTCGGAGGCAAGGAGATGCGATGGGAATTGAAACCAATCAGACCGATACCTACTGGAGCGAGCACTTCGAATCGGCGCTTTCGGACACCACGATCCGCTGCGACGTTGGTCTAGCGATCGCGCGCGGCCGGACTGCGCGCCGCCGGAGAAAGTCACAGCTGCTGATCGGCGGTACAGCAGTCGCATTGGTGCTAGGCGCCGGTGGCGGATG
>JBOFLH010000609.1:0-3074 GCA_051657765.1 Nocardioides sp.
TGCTCCTCTTCGAGAGTGCTTTGGAAGGTTCACTCGAAGGATTCACCCGGTGGCCGCGCCTACGTGGGAGGCACGCGCTCACTCAGGTCCGTCGTACACCACTCTGCTGGACTCCACTGCGCATGCTCGCGCAGCAGCCTGTTCGGCTGCTGGACATGGTCGTGGCTGAACACCCCAGGAACGGCCTCAACGTCGACGCCGCCCAGATCGTCGCGAACACCAGATGGTTGCCCGCGTACCGCAACCGGTCCACGTCCTCGATCGAGTCCGCCCCCGCGGCCATCCCCGCCACCAGCGATACCACATTCGCCGCCGGGTTCGCCCCCGCACTGCTCCCCGCGCCCACGACCACCACCCGCCAGACCGACCGCCGAGGCAGCGTGGGCCGCATCCGAGGAAGTCGAAGAGAAGTGGGGCAAGTTCTATCCGGCGATCCCGAAACTCTAGCGAGGCGGTGTGGTGGGTCCCACTCTCCGCGTGGGCGCAGTTCAAGCCATTCCTCGACTACCTGGTGGAGATCCGCAAGATGCTCCGCTCCACGAATGCGATCCGGGTGTTGACTGCCGGTGTGTCGGCAACGCTCGAAAATGAGGCCACCGGTTCGTGTTGGTTAGTCTGCCGTGTCTTGGGTTCTGATGCTGGGCAGGGTGTCGATGCCGCGGTTGTGTAGCCGGTAGCTGGCGCCCTTCAGGGGTGAGGACGTCGGCGTGGTGGACGACGCGGTCGATCATCGCGGCGGCGACGGCTTGGTCGCCGAAGACACCGCCCCAGCCGCTGAAGGGCAGGTTGGATGTGAGGATCAGCGAGGCGTGTTCGTAGCGCGATGAGACGAGTTGGAAGAACAGGTTCGCGGCGTCCTGCTCGAAGGGCAGGTAGCCAACTTCGTTGACGATGATCAGCCCGTAGCGCCGCAACCTGGACAGTTCCTGCGGGAGCCGGCCGGCGCGGTGGGCGTCGGTGAGCCGGGTGACCCACTCGGTCGCGGTCGCGAATAGCACCCGGTGGCCGTGGTGCGCGGCCGCGATGCCCAGGCCGGTGGCCAGGTGGGTCTTGCCGGTGCGGGGTGGGCCGAGCAGCACGACGTTGCGGGCTTCGGTGAGGAAGCCGCCCGATGCCAGGGACGCGATCTGCTGGCGGACGGCGGGTTGGGCGTCCCAGTCGAACTCCTCGAGCGTCTTGCGGGCCGAAGCCGGCGGCTCGGATCCGTAGCTGGGCACCGGATGCGTTCCTGGCGGCGACCTCACGGTCGAGGACCGCGGCGAGGTACTCCTCGTGGGTCCACCCGGCATCACGGGCGTGGTCGGCCAGCCGGGCGGCTGCTTCGGTGATCCGTGGCGCCTTCAACACCGACGCCAGGTAAGTCAGCTGCTTGAGCGCCTCGCCGGCTTCGGTCTTTCCCTTGCTGCTGGTCGCCATCAGGCCACCTCCTCACCGTCGCCGGCATGTCTGGCGTCGTGACCAGCAGCTGCCGCACGGCCGGCTCGAACGGCGTGAACGACGTCGGCACCGCCTGCCGCTCGTACTTCGGCGGCCCGTCAGAGGCCACCGCCCGTGCCACCGTCGACCGCCCAACGCCCAAGTCCCGCGCGACCTGACGCTGCGGAACACCATCCGCCACCAGCCGCCGGATCAGAGCCCAATCCTCCACAGAGATCACCCATCCAATCTGTCTGGGTGGCCTCGTTTTCGACCGTCGCTATGGCCTCGTCTTCAAGCGTCGTCGACACGGTGTCGGGCAGGCGTACGCGGGCCGACCTGATCGGCTGGCGTTGAGTCCAGCAGAGTGGTGTCCGACGGACCTGAGTGAGCGTGTGCCTCCCATGGAGGCGCGGCCACCAGGTGGATCCTTCGAGTGATCTCTCACAACCAACTCGAAGTAGGACACCACGATGACCGCTGGACCCAGCATGACCGGTTGAATCCGCCAACCTGATCGACCCTGCCCACTTCCTCGAAGAGCAGCTGGCCCAGGCGAGCCCTGACCTGATGCGGAACCTGCTCACCACGTTCGTCAACGCGCTGCTCGGCGTGCAGGCCGACGCGGTGTGCGGCGCAGGGTACGGCGAACGGTGATCGCGCAACGGGTCGGGTGGGTGCGGTCGTTGACGGTGCTCAAGGACCGGGTGCGGGTGCTGCGGCCGATGTACCTGCCGCCGGACCCGGCTTCGCGTACGACGTATGTGGCTGGGGAGCGGGTGCAGTGCGACTTGTGGTTCCCGCCGGTGGACATCCCTGTGGGGCACGGGCATGTCGGTCGGCCGCCGGTGCTGGTGGTGGCCGCCGGGTACTCGCGGATGCTGTTCGCGACGATGATCCCTTCACGGCGGGCACCGGACCTGATCGCTGGGCACTGGCTGCCGCTGGGTGTGCACCTGGGCGCGGTGCCCCGGGAGTTGGTGTGGGCCAACGAGTCCGCGGTCGGGTCCTGGCAGGCGGGGCAGCCGAAGCTGACTGAGGACTTTGAGGGCTTCCGGGGCACGTTGGGGATGGAGGTGCGTCAGGGCCGCCCGGGTGAGCCCGAGGCCAAGGGCATCGTCGAACGCGGCAACCAGTACTTGGAGACCTCGTTCCTGCCCGGGCGTGCGTTCACCTCCCCGGCGGACTTCGACACCCAGCTGTGGGCGTGGCTGCCGATCGCGAACGGCCGCGTGGTGCGCCGGATCGGGTGCACCCCGACGGCGCGGTGGGAGACGGACAAGACCGCGATGCTCACGTTGCCTCCAGTGGCTCCGCTGATCGGGTGGCGGATCCGGGTCAGGTTGCCGCGCGATCACTACGTGCGCGTGGACAGCAACGACTACTCGGTCCACCCGGGCGTGGTCGGGCGTGGTCGGGCGCACCGTGGACGTCGCGCCGACCTGGCCACGGTCGCGGTGACCTGCGCGGGGACGGTGGTGGCTACCCATGCGCGGTGTTGGGATAGGCAGAAGTCCATCACCGACCCGGTGCATCACCAGGCGGCGCTGGAGCTGGCCCACCGAGCCGCCCACCACCCCCGCACCTCGAGCAATGACCAGGTCGAGCAGCGGGACCTGTCGGTGTACGACGCCGCGTTCGGCATCACCGAGGACGTC
>JBOFLH010000610.1:0-11260 GCA_051657765.1 Nocardioides sp.
GGGCAATGGACACCCTTTTGAAATAGGCCGTGCCTGCTTCGGTGAGCGCGATCGACCGGGTGGTGCGGTGCAGCAGGCGGGTTCCTAGGGCCTTCTCGAGCCTGGCCACTCGACGACTTACTGACGACTTGGGCTCGTGGCGCGCCCGCGCGGCCGCACTGAAACCGCCCATCTCCACCACCTTGACGAAGACGGAAATGTCGCTGAGCTCGATCTGCGTGGCCATGGGTTCCTCACTAGCTGTCCTACACGTAAGACAGTCAGTTCGATTATTGCCTACTAGTCATCCTGTAGCAACAAACCTAGATTGAAGGAGTGCCATCTGTACCGTCTAATCAAGGAGCAGTAGTGAAGGAAGAACGAGAACGTCAGCTGTCGGTTCGCATGATCGCAGCGAACGTCCTGCCGGCGTACATCGGCCCGGCTGCCATCGTGTCCGTCAACGCGCGGATGATCGACAATCAGCAAGCTAGTGACGCCCTCGCCCGCGCCGCATTGACAACTATCAGCATCCCGTCGGCCCTAGCCGCCCTGGTGGTTGTCGCGGTTCTGGCACGACCAGGATCACGAAACCGCTCTCCTAAACTGGCGCGATCGATAGGTCGAGCCGCGCTAGGTTGTGGCGCGCTCGCTGCTGCCGTGAGTGCCTTTCTGGTCGGCAACGGGCTGGTCGCCGATCGGTTGTTCTTCGATGCCGTCCCGTCAGCGGCCTTGGGTGGGGCGATCACGGCTGCTCAGATGATCCGAGCTCGTCGACGAACCACGCTCGTCACTCCCGACCTCGGGGCTGAGGGTCCAGCAGTGGTGTCTCGTCCGGAGACCACCCGGATCGGAGCCCCCTCATGATCCTCGTCATCGGCGGCACCGGATCCGTTGGTTCACCGGTGGTGCGCGCGCTTGTCGAGCGAGGTCTTCCCACCCGGGTACTAGTGCGTCGACCACCGGAGCACGACACGCTGGGGTCGTTTAATCGAAGCCTGCAGTCAGTTGACTTCGTCGTCGGCGACGCGGACGATCCGGGTGCGCTGAGCAGTGCCTGCGCTGGCGTAGACCAAGTCTTCGTGGCCATGGCGAACGGGCCCCGCCAACTCGAGATTGAACTCGCAATCGTTCGCGAAGCTAGGCGCGCGGGCGTGTCCCACATCGTCAAGGTGTCCGCCCCTCTGGTCGGCGAGGAGATTCCCGTGGCCATCGCGCGCATGCACTTCCGGGTGGAACAGGAGATCGAGCGGACCGGCATGCAGGCGACCTTCCTGCGGCCCTATGGGTTCATGCAGAACCTTCTCAAGGCCCAAGCGGAAGCAATCAATCACACCGGGATGTTCTTCGGGATCACCGGTGACGCCCAGATGAACCTGGTCGACGCCCGTGACATCGCTGCGGTCGCGGTGAGGTCATTGACCGATCCCGCTATCCGAGGACCCCTCGTGCTCACTAGCGATCGGACGGCGAGCTATCCCGAAATCGCTGACATGCTTTCGGTGACGGGCAAGCGCATTACCTACGTCAACCAACGACCGTTGACGATGCGCCGCGCCATGAAACGAGCTGACCTCCCCGACTGGCTGATCGAGCACATCCTCGAGATTCAGGGGCTGACTCTGACCCATCCCGAGACACCAACCCGCACGGTGCTCGATGTCACCGGCAGAGCCCCGCGCACTATCGAGGACTTCTTGGTCGAGTACGCCGACCGGTTCAACCCGCCACGGTGGACCAGGGTGGCGCCGTTCCACTGGTTCGCGAGCCGAGCGCTTGGGTCGAACCACGGCGGCGGTTCCCTGGCTTCCTAGTCATCCGAGGCCAACTGTTGGAGCCGAGAGCGTTGCGCTCTCGGCTCCAATGGTGTTGTCGAGGTGCGCCAGCGTTGGCGACCAGATCAGCGAGTGGCGCGTTCGAGGGCACCGAGCTCGGTGTCGAGATGAGTAAGCAACCGTTGCAGGTGAGGCACGGTGCGGCGGCAGCCGGTCAGGCCGAAAGCCATCTTATCCACATACGATGTGCAGGTGATGTTCAGCGCCATCCCGTCGATCGGAATGGACAACGGGTAGGTGCCGAGCAGCTCCGCGCCGTTGAAGTAGAGAGTTGAGCGCGGGCCGGGGACGTTCGAGATCACCAGGTTGTACGCCGGCCGCAACAGGCCGGTCATCTTGAGGTCCGCCATGCGTAGCAAGCTCGGCAGCAGCGCCGGCACCTGCCCCAATGCGCTCATCGCCTGCACCTGCATCGGGGTCATCGACGAGAACGCCTCCCGGCCCTCCAGCATGGACCGGTGCACCGTGTCCAGACGGTCGGCCGGGTCGTCCAGGTCGGTGCCGAGCCGGACCATCACCGAGCCGATGGCATTGCCGGCGCGACCGGTGTCGGTTCGTGGTCGGCGCAAGGCGATCGGCACCATGGCGACCAGTGAACTTGCGGGTAGCTCGCCCATCTCACTCAAGTACGCGCGCATCGCGCCGCTGCACATTGCCAGCACCACGTCATTGACCGTGGTTCCGGCCCCTTTGCCGATAGCCCGCAGCCGGTCAAGCGGCCAGTCCTGCGCGGCGAACCGCCGAGATCCGCTGATCGGCTGATTCAAAATGGTGCGGGGAGCGAACAGGGCAAGCGCGGACGCCTCGTTGCGCAAGCTGCGTCGCAGGGTGTCCAGCAGTGCGCCGGGCAACCCGGCTGCTTCAGTGGTGATGCCAATCGCCTGCCGCAGGGCGGCGACCGAGATAGGTTCGTCAGCTGACGCGGCACCGGTGGCCGGTGATTTACGGGCGGTCGATGCGCGACACATCCACGGCGCCGGCATATCCCGCAGATCCGGGTCGGTCGAGTACGCGCTTTGCAAGAAGCGGCTGGCGCCGACCCCATCGATCAGCGAGTGATGCACCTTGGCATACATCGCGATCCGTCGGCCGGTCAACCCTTCGATCAAGGACCACTCCCACAACGGCCGCTCGATCGCCATCCGCTGGCTGTGCAACCGCGAGACAAGTTCGAACAGCTCACGGATCCGACCGGGTTTCGGCAGTGCGCTGTGCCGAACGTGGTAGTCGATGTCGAACTCGTCGTCGTCCGCCCACACCCAGGCGCCGGCCGTGCGCGGCGACCGCAACGGATGTTTGCGAAACAGCGGTGCGATCTGGTGTGGCTTGGGTCGGCGGAGCACCTCGTAGAGATCTCGAATGTAGCTTCGCCCGGCATCCGACGGCAGCTGATAGAGCGAGAGCCCGCCGACGTGCATCGGCATTCGTCGATTTTCGGCCAGCAGGAATCCCACCGCGGTGGGATCGAGCGGAGTGACCATGCCGCTCAGTCTGGCAGGGTGCCGACTTCTACGTCGCCAACGCCACGGATCTTGTCCGCCGCACGTGCGGCCAGGGCCCTGCGCTACCGCCATGGTGTGGGGCGCGTCAGAAGTCCTCGTCGAAGTCCACCGATCCGCTGATTGCGACCTGATAGGCCGAAACCTTCCGTTCGAAGAAGTTCGACAACTCCTGGACGTCCTGAAGCTCCATGAATGACAGCGGGTTCTTCGAGCCGAAGATTGTCGGTAGGCCGAGACGCTCCATACGACAGTCGGCGACATACTCAAGATAGGCGCGCATGTCCGCCGTGGAGAGCCCGGCCACACCCATGCCGAGCAGATCCTCGGCGAAGGACGCTTCGGCGTCGACCCCCTCTATGAGCATCTGCGCAATCTGATCCTTCATCTCGTCATCGAATAGGTCTGGTTCCTCCGCGCGGACCGTGTCGATGACGTCGAATGCGAAAGCCATGTGCATCGACTCGTCGCGAAACACCCAATTGGTGCCGGACGCGAGTCCGTTGAGCAAGCCGCGGGAACGGAGGAAGTAAACGTAGGCGAAAGCGCCATAGAAGAACAGACCCTCAATGACGGCGGCGAAGCAGATCAAGTTGAGCAGGAATGCTCGTCGGTGGTTCTTGCTGTCGAGCGAATCGAGCTCAAACACCGAGTCGATCCAGGTGAAGCAGAAGTCGGCCTTGCGCTTGATCGAAGGGATGTTCTCTACAGCCGCGAACGCCTCATGTCGTTCTGTCTCATCGGGCACGTAGGTGTCAAGCAGCGTGAGATAGAACTGAACGTGCACGGCCTCCTCGAATAGTTGTCGCGACAGATAGAGTCGTCCTTCTGGTGAGTTGATGTGTCGATAGAGGTTGAGCACCAAGTTGTTTGCGACGATGGTGTCGCCGGTGGCAAAGAACGCAACCAGTCGGGAAACAAGATGCCGTTCGGCGTCGGTCAGCCGCGGCAAGTCCTTCAGGTCGTTGTGCAAGTCGATCTCTTCGACAGTCCAGGTGTTCTTGATGGCGTCGCGATAGCGGTCGTAGAAGTGCGGATAGAGCATCGGCCGCAAGGTGAGGTTCATCCCCGGATCCAGCAGCATTCGGCGCTCGGGTGAAGTCTGGTCCGCACCGGCTGGGGAGATGGGCGTGGTTGGAACGCTGGAGTTGTTCGACGTAGCGCTCATTGACAAGCCTCGCAGTTCTCGGGGTTCTCTAACGAGCAACTTGCTAGCTGGTCGTCGGTCGGGGTGGTTGCCGGGCCTATGTTCGTTGCGATTGCGTGGCCTTTCGTTGTGACGATTGGAGTCGCTACCGTCGTCTGTTGGATTCGAGTAGCCGGTCGGGACCGGAGGTAGTACGTCGTCTTCAGGCCGGACTTCCAGGCGTACAAGTACATCGAGGAGAGTTTCGGAATCGACGGGCCTGCGATGAAAAGGTTGAGCGACTGGCTCTGATCGACGTACGGCGCACGCCGCGCAGCCAGATCGATCAGTGCTCGTTGCGGCAGCTCCCACGCAGTCCGAAAGAGCATGCGTACGTCGTCGGGCAGCGCAACAAGCCCTTGGACCGAGCCCTCTGCGCGCTTGATCTCCTCGCGTGTCTCAGCTGTCCAGAGCCCGCGTTCCTTGAGCTCGCGCACGAGGGACGAGTTGACTTGCAAAAACTCCCCGGACAGCGTCTCGCGCTTGAAGAGGTTGGACACCTGTGGCTCGATGCACTCGTAGCACCCGGCAATCGAGGCAATGGTAGCGGTGGGGGCGATTGCGACTAGTAGCGAGTTCCGCAATCCGTGCTCGGCGATAGCTCGCCGAAGGTTCTCCAAACGTTCAAGCTGAGCGCTCTGCGATTCCCAGTGGTCCGGCTGAAGTACCCCATGCGCTGTCCTGGTTTCGGCATACGCCGGATGCGGGCCATGTCGACGAGCGAGTTCAACGGACACCTCCAGGGCACTCAGATAGATCTCCTCCTGGATCCGTGTCGACAGCTCGATGGCTGCGGGGGAGTCGAACGGAAGACGCAAAGCAAAAAACACGTCCTGCAAACCCATCAGACCCAGACCGACGGGGCGCCACCGAGGATTGGACGCCGCAGCCTGCTCACTCGGATAGAAGTTGATGTCGATGACTCGATCAAGAAGTGGCACCGCCGCCCGAACGGTCTCGCGCAGCTTGCGCCAGTCCAGCTCTGAGGTACTTCCCGTCTGCACTAGGTGTTGGGCTAAGTTGACGGACCCTAGGTTGCACACTGCCGTCTCCTCATCGGAGGAGATCTGGACGATTTCGGTGCATAGGTTGGACAGGTGCACAATCGGGCCGCCCGGTGTGTCTCGGGTCTGGTTACACGTACGGTTTGCGGCGTCTTTGAACGTCATCCATCCGTTGCCCGTCTGGGCGAGTGTACGCATCATCTTCGCGTACAGTTCACGGGCGGGTAGTTGGCGAACGTACCGGCCGGCATCCTCTGCCCGTCGGTAGGCAACATCGAATTCCGTACCCCACAAGTCCGGAAGCTCGGGAACTTGGTCAGGGTCGATCAGTGACCACGTTTGGTCAGCCTCTACTCGGCGCATGAATTCGTCGGGGATCCAATTGGCGAGATTCAGATTATGAGTTCGCCGCGCATCCTCGCCGGTATTTTCTCGCAGCTCAAGGAACTCCTCGATGTCGGGATGCCAGGGCTCCAGGTAAACACAGGCCGCTCCCTTGCGCCGGCCACCCTGGTTGACCGCAGCCACCGATGAGTCGAGGGTTCGGAGCCACGGCACGATCCCGTTGGACTGGCCATTGGTGCCACGAATTAAGGCACCGCGAGAGCGGATCCGGGAAAACGCTATACCGATGCCACCGGCGAACTTCGAGAGTCGAGCCACCTGGTGATATCGGGCGTAGATCGAGTCAAGGTTGTCTTGCGGTGAGTCCAGCAAGTAACAGGAGGACATTTGGGTGTGTGTGGTTCCCGAGTTGAACAGTGTCGGGCTACTCGGCAGGTAGGCCAAGCTCGACATCAGGCGATAGAACTCGATCGCGTCGTTCGGTGTCTCAGATAAGCCACAAGCAACTCGGAGCAGGAAGTGTTGTGGAGTCTCGATAGCGAGTCGGCTGACGGGATCGCGAAGCAGGTAGCGGTCGTAGACCGTGCGCAAACCGAAGTACTCGAAGCTGCGGTCCGCTGTCGGATCGACCGCGTCGTCCAGCTTGCGCGCGTTGTCCTGGACGAAACGTGCCGTGTCGTCCCCGATCAAGCCCTCGGCATGCCCCAAAGAAATAGCTTGACTGAAGGACGCCACGCCCTGATGACGCACTTCTTTGTCGACATAGCTGGCGAGTAGCCGGGCCGCGAGCTGGGAGTATTGCGGCTCTTCGCCGATCATCTCGGCGGCGATCTGGATTGACAGCCGGTCGAGTTCAGCGGTGCTGGCGCCATCGTATAGCCCAGAAATGGTCCGCGTGGCGACCCGCATTGGGTCGACATCGGCGAGATCGTCAGCAACCCGGTCGATGGCGCGGACGATTTTGTTGACGTCGACCGGTTCACTGTCTCCGTTACGTTTGCGGACCTGCATGGGGGTTCGGACGATGTTGGGTGATGCCGGTACGGCGACAGTCATCTGCTCTCTCCTCGTGAGCGATCCGGATGTCAAGACCACGGGAGCAGACGACGACGCAACTCGGAGCGTTCCGATGTTTCGTTGTCGTGGCGACCCACCCTCGAGGTCCGCGACGCGACCGCGCACGGCGTGCGCGGCTGCTGGCAGGTCTTCGGACTTGTGGGCCTGCCACACGAGTTTCTCGTGCGACGCCTACTGGCCGTCGCTTCCCATGCTGCGATTAGCACAGTGCTATTGACGGCGGTCGTTCCCACATACCGCTGCGGGGCAGTCCCGGATTCACACCGGGTTCCCTCTTGCCCCGGGAATGCGCATCAAGCCGCACTCCCGGACCAGCGCTGTCAGTATATCTAGTAGGGGACGAGATTCTCGGTACCAGATGTGGTGTCCGCGTGTCATATCTTGTGTGCACGGATGCCACATCTGGCCGAGACGTTTCTGCCACGCCACCGGTGGCAGAAACGCCGCGCTCACCGCGTCAGCCTCGCACCTCGGGCTCGGTTTGCTGCGCGCAAGCGGCGATCTCTTGTCGCGCGAACCGGGCAGCCGAGACCATGTTCGCCAACGCCGGCTCCACCTCGGCGTAAGCCCGAGTCTTGAGCCCGCAATCCGGGTTGACCCACAGCCGCTCAGTAGATACCGACCGCAGCGCTGTCGTGATCAAGCTTCGGAACTCGGCCTCCGTCGGCACGCGTGGTGAGTGAATGTCATAGACCCCAGGCCCGAGGCCGCCTGAGAAGGTATCGGCAGCCACGCTACCCAGCAGATCCATGTGGGATCGCGCCGCCTCGACACTGGTCACGTCGGCGCCGAGGTGGTTGATCGCCTCGACCACCTCGCCGAATTCCGAATAGCAGAGGTGTGTGTGAATCTGAGTCTCAGGCAGGACGCCGGAGGTCGCGAGCCGAAATGCGTCGACCGCCCATCGCAGATATGCCCTGCGTTCGCCTGGTCGAAGCGGCAGGAGCTCTCGTAGCGCAGGCTCATCGACCTGGATGATTGCGATCCCGCTGGCTTCGAGAGAGGCCACCTCATCACGCAGGGCCAGGGCGACCTGATCGGCGGTGATCGATGGTGGCTGATCATCACGGACAAACGACCAGGCGAGCATCGTTACCGGACCGGTCAACATACCTTTGACCGGCCGTTCGGTCAGGCGTTGTGCATATGTGGTCCACGGCACCGTCATTGGTGCTGGCCGAGACACGTCACCGTAAAGGATCGGCGGGCGGACATAGCGTGAGCCGTAGGACTGCACCCAGCCGCTCGTGGTCGTGACGAAGCCTGCTAGCTGTTCGGCGAAGTACTGGACCATGTCATTGCGTTCCGGCTCGCCATGCACCAAGACGTCGAGGCCAAGTCGCTCCTGAAGCCTGATCACAGCCTGGATCTCGGTGCGCATACGCGCGTCGTATGCGTCCGGGGACAGTCGCCCGGCTCTAACGCCAGCTCGCGCCATACGTACCTGAGCGGTCTGCGGGAAGGAGCCAATAGTGGTCGTCGGTAGCGTAGGCAACTGAAGTCGGCTCCGCTGTGCGCGGCCTCGGACCTCCAGCGATTCCCGTTCGCGGTCACCTGGCGCGATGTCGCCCACGCGGCAAGTTACCTGCGAGTCGCTCAGTCCGGGCAGCGTGTGGCGCGTGGCAACCGCGGCGTCGGAGCTGGTGAAGGCATCATAGGACTCATCCGGACGCCCTTCCAGCGCGCGCTGAAGCGCAACGACTTCCGTTAGTTTCTGATCGGCGAAAGCAAGCGAGTTCCGCAGCCGCGGATCGATCAATGTCTCGCGCTCGACATCGTGTGGGACGTGGAGGAGTGAGCAGGATGACGATATGGCTAGCTCGGCGGCAACACCGTGCCACTCCTCCAACCGTTCGAAGGTAGCACTGAGATCGTTTCGCCACACGTTGCGACCGTCGACGACACCGAGCACCAGGGTCTTGTCTTCCAGGCCCGGAATCCCGGCAATGTCACGCCGTCCCGGTCCGCGCACGAGGTCCACGACCACGCCGTCGATATCGGTGCGGCATAGAGCCGGGAATACCTCGGTTGCCGCGCCATAGTAGGTAGCGAGCAGGATCGCCGGCCGTAGCGTCGCCGCCGAAAGCCGGGTGTAGACCCGTTCGAGATCGGCGACCTCGGCCGGCTGTAGCTCGTGAACTGCGGCAGGCTCATCAAGCTGGAGCCACTCCACGCCAGCATCGGCCAGGCGAGCGAGTAGCTCGACGTAGAGTTCGGTCAGCTCGTCGAGGCGGTCAAGAGGAGTGAAATCGGGTTCTGCCGTGCCGGCTGCCTTCGCCAGCCGCAGGAAAGTCCAGGGCCCGAGGACAACGGGCCGTGCCGAGACGCCTATCGCGCTCGCCTCAGCGTATTCCGCCAGAACTTTGGCTGGGGCGAGGGCAAACGGCGTCTCGGCATCGACTTCCGGCACCAGGTAGTGGTAATTGGTGTCGAACCACTTGGTCATTTCCAGAGGTGCCAATTGATCGGTGCCGCGGGCCATCGCGAAGTACTGATCTGGGTCAAAGCCACACACCTGGTGTCGACCAGCGATGCCGCGGGAACGTTCCGGGATCACCCCACACATCAACGCGGTGTCAAGGACATGGTCATAGAGGCTGAAGGTATTGACGGGGACGGTGTCTAGGTCGGCGGCCCTCATCACTTCGAGGGCGCCGAGGCGCACTTCGGTCGCGACAGCATCGAGCTGGCCAACCCGATGGCAATCGTTGGGGTCCGTGGCACCTGCGGCCCAGTAGGATTCGAGTGCTCTCTTGAGTTCTCGATCTCGACCAATCCGCGGGTAGCCAAGGACGGTGGCGCCGATGGATGGTGGAACGACTTTCTGATATGACATATCTGCTCATCCCTCGCGAGCTGGAAGTGACGCAGCCTGCGACGGCGAGGATGATCGGCTCGTTAGCTTTCGCCGCCGAGCTCGTCGTATGACTCCTCCCTCGGAAGTCGCAGACCACCATGCCTCGGTGGCATGGTGCGCTGGCAGGTCTTCGGACTCCCAGGCGTGGTGTCTGATGACGACACCGCCTACTGACCGTCGCTTCCCATGTCTGCTGACACAGTGCTGATGACGGCGCTCGTTCCCGGTTACCGCTGCGGGGCAGTCCCGGATTCTCACCGGGTTCCCTCTTACGACGACTCCGATGGCTTCGGAGCCGAACCAGCTGCACGAAAGACTCTAGTCGGCGCGGTAGCTCGGTCCTACTCGGGTCTCCTTTGTGGATCAGGTCGGGTTGCGACGAGCCGAACTTCGGAACGACCAACGTCGCCGGCAGATTCGGGCACTACCGATCGTGAGCGCTTAGCTGTCGCCTGACGACAATAGACACCAAGTCTTGGTAGCGGGCGCCGGTCAGACGAGCTAGCTGATAGAGGACACGGGCGTCACCGCCGACCAAGATCCGCGGCTTGCCGGCGACCATTCCCTTGACGATGATCCGCGCCGCGTGTGCCGGCTCCAGCCGGGCCAGGGTTCGGTCAAAGAACTCGACCACATCCGGCTTCGCGGTCTTTGCGCCGACGCGGCCGCTGCGGGCTATCGAGGTCTTGACTCCGCCAGGATGTACACAGCTGACGCGCACCGGATGCCCCGACACCAGCATCTCCTGGCGAACCGACTCGGTGAATCCGCGCACGGCGTACTTGGTGGCGTTGTAGACGCTCTGCCCCGGCATAGCGATCATCCCGAACAGTGAGGATATGTTGACCAAGTGGCCGTCGCCGGAAGCGATCAGGTGCGGCAGGAACGCCTGAGTGCCATGAATGACTCCCCACAGGTTGACATCTACCAGCCATTGCATGTCCCGGTGAGACAATTCGCCGATGGTGCCGGTCAAGCTAACCCCGGCGTTGTTGATCATCACGTTGAGCCGTCCGAAGTGGGCGACCACCTGGTCGGCATACCGCATCACCGCGTCACGATCCGACACGTCGAGGTGAGCCCGGTGCACGCGGTGCCCGTCGACTCGCAGCCCAGTGGCAGGCGGCCCGGAGGCTAGCCGCCGTCGGGTAGGCGGACGGGTGGCCGTTCGCTGATGGATCATCCGTTCGGTCTCGGCCACCGAGAACTCGTCGAGGTCGGAAATCGACACCGATGCTCCGCGCCGGACGCACTCCAGGGCCAGCGCCCGCCCGATGCCCGAACCGGCGCCGGTGATGGCGACGGTCTTCCCGATCAGGTTGCACATGGCCCGCACGGTAGTCGCTGACTCGGATTCTCGGGTACGTCGCCACCCAACGCCCAGATGGTGGGCGGATACCGTGCGTCGGTGGCCCGGGTCGGCGACAACCCGATCGCGATGAACCACACCATGCCGGGTGGTGCGTCGTCGGCGTTCG
>JBOFLH010000611.1:0-10521 GCA_051657765.1 Nocardioides sp.
CGAACGGGCCGACCGGGCGCGCTACGCGGATCCGGCTCCCGCCGGCTTCACCGAGTCTTACCTGACGTATTGCGGCACCTAAGTCCCTCCTCGCCGACGCGTCACAAAATCCCGGCGACGCGTCACAAAAGGTTGCCGACACGTCACAAATCCCGGCGACGCGTCACAAACAACAACCAAGACGCCGATCACAGCCGGGTGGTCGAGAAAGGCGTCCAAACCACCGCTGCTTGAGGGTCTGGCAAGCCGAGCCAGCCGACGCGCCGACCTAGGACACGAGTCGGTCCCAGGCCGCCGAGTAGTCCTTCTCGGTCTCGCCGAGGTTCTTGATACTGACCAGCGTGGATTCGACCTCGGCTGGCGGATAGATCGCCGGATTGTCGAGGATCGAGGCGGGAAGGAACTCCCGTGCGGCGTCGTTGCCGGTCGCGACCAAGTTACGTTCGGCATTCGCCGCCGAAACCCGTGGGTCAAGGTAATAGGCGACTAGTTTGTTCGCCCCATCCGGGTTGGGAGCGTCCTTGGGGATGCAGAGCAAGTCGACCCAGACCGTGCCACCGGACGCCGGAATCACGAAGGCGAGGTTCGGATTGCGCCGACTCGCCTGCAAGACATCGGTGCTGAATCCTTGCGCCGCGACCAGTGACCCGCCGGCGAGTTTGTCGAGGTACGTCGCCGAGTCGACCGGCGCGTTCTGCATCATGGCTGCCAGCTGCTGCTCCGCCGTCTTCAGCACCTCAAGATCTGATGTGTTCGGATCCTCGCCCAGAGAGAACAACGCGGCGGAGAAGGCTTCCCTGGCCTCACGGAGCAGCGACATCTTGCCCGCATGGGTCTTGTCGAGAAAGACGTCCCAGTCCGGCGGCTCGGGGAAGACGGTCACGTCGTAGCCGATCCCGGTCGTGCCAGTCGCCCACGGAACGGCGTACTCGTTCCCCGGATCCGCGGGCAACTCCCGCATGGCCGGGCTCAGGTTATCGAGCAACGCCTCGCTTACCAGGTCGGAGTCAAGTTGCTGCAAGGCGTTGCCATCACGGAGCCGACTGAACAGGTTGGAGCTTGGCACGATGAGGTCGAAGCTTGTGGTCTTGCGTCCGCGTCGGCGGGTGACGGCGGCCGCCGAGAGTCGTTCTTCGAGTTGGTCATTGCTTTCGAAGGTCTCATAGCCGACGCTCAGACCGGTCTTCTTCCTAAACTCGGTGAGCAGTGCCGGATCAATGTAGTCCTGCCAGTTGAGGAACAACACCCGGTTGTCCGCTGCCGTATCCGACGAGCATGCGGCCAGTGACATCGGCAGAGCCGAGGCGACACCGACTGCACCCAATCCGGAAAGCACCTGTCGCCGACTGAGGGGGGTCATCAGGGCACCACCACGACGGGGACAGGCGAGTGCCGCACGATCTTGTCGGCGATGCCGCCCTGCAGCATGTCCTTGAACTTGTCGACGGCGCCGGAGATGCCACCAACTTCGGCGGAAACCCCTTGTCGGCCGATCAAGACCAGCGAGCACGCCTCGGCGTCGATGGTGTCCAGAATCGCATGGGCCACCTCGCCCTTGATCACGACCCCACGCGCTAGCAGCTCCCGGCCACGGAGCAGATCGACCGCCTCGGCGGCCAGCTGGAGTGCCTCGGCCTCCAGCGCGCCACGCACCTCGTCGACGTAGGTCGCGCCGCGGCCCCGCATCGTCATCGGTTGTTCGTAAGCGACCACGACGACTACCTCGGCGGCATCGGCCAGCGCGAGGTGAGCCGCCCAAGCCAACGCCCGCTCGGCGTGATGGGAACCATCGAAAGGGACCAGGATTCGTTGCGGGCTGGTCACCTTCGGCAACACCACCGGATCGTCCCAGTCGTGTGGTCTCGCGGTGCTCATCCGATCAGCTCCCCAGTCTCGAAGTTCATCCGTTTGTCGATGCCCCGTTTTACTTTGCCCGGCCTGAGCACGACGTAGGCGATCACGCCGGTGAGCAGCCCGACAATCGCATAGCCGATGCCGGCCAGCAGGCCAGACTCGAGGACCGTGTAGTAGACCGCGATCGCGATCACGAGCGCCGGAGAGGAGATCAATAGGTAGGGGACCCAGCGGCCGCCTGGTACCCGGAACGGGCGTTCGAGGTCGGGGTACTTCCGACGCATCACAATCAGCGTGACGAACTCCAACATGATCACGCAACCACCGACGAGCACCGACAGCGCGGCCAACTGTCCGAACGGCAGCAGCGTCACCAGGGAACAGATGATCGCGGCGATGACGATCGTGCGGATCGGCGTGCCCCGAGTCGGGTGAAGTCGGGCCAAGCCGGCCGGCAGATAGCCGTCATTCGCCAAGGCAAAGGGAATGCGGGAGTAACTCATCAGCCACGCCGTGAACAGGCCGATCGCGGACACGATCGCGCCGAACGACATGAACAGGCCCAACCATCGGCCCCCGACGCCTTCGGCAACCACGGTGAACGCCCCAGCCGTCCACTCGACGTCGTCGGTGCCGACCACGGACAGCGAGATCAGCGTTGGCAACAGATAGATCAGCGTGATCATCGGAATGGTGATCGCCAACGCCTTGGGATAGTTCTTGCGGGGGTTGTCGATGTCCCCGGCGACCGTGCTCAGACCGTCCCAGCCTGAGTAGTTCCACATGATGACGAACAACCCCGCACCAAAGGCCTCCATGGGAGAAAGCCCCTCGGCGGTAAATGGCACCGTCGGATTGGCGTTCAACTTGAACGCGCCGATGATCATGACCAAGACGAACGGCGCCAGGACGATCACAAGAAAGATCTTCGAGGAGTCGCCGATAACTGATGAGCCCATCATGTTCATGCCGGCGAACAACCAGATGAAGATCGCGCCCACAATCCACTTCAAGGGCACATCGACCGGCCCCAACGAGTAGGTGATGGTCTCCAGACTGGGCACGAAGTATGACGAAAACTCCACGAAGAGCACCGGGTAAATCGCGAGATCGAACCAACTGGCGACCCACGCCCACCAGCCGGCCTGAAACCCCCAGAACGGGCCCAGACCCTCCTTGACCCACTGGTAGTAGCCGCCGGAAACGGGCATCAGGGTGGCCAACTCGGCAACCATCAAGGCGATCGGCAAGCTGTAGACGATCGGCGTCACCACAATGAGCACGACGGCCATCCCCGCGCCTGAGTAGCCAACCACGTCTTCCAGGCCGTAAGGACCACCGGAAACCGAAAAGAAGATGATCCCGACGATGGCACCCAAACCGAGCTTGCGAACGATAATCTGCACTGCTGCCGTGGTGCTGGCTACCTCCGCTGTCATCGGGCGGTCCCCTTTGTTCGTCTACCTCGACAAGCGAGGCACCAACCATCGCCAACTGAGGATGGCACGGATAGATTCACGGTCGCGAGTCGCTCCTTAAGCACGACAAGGCTGCCGCGATCGCATACGGCACCGTAGCAGCGGAGCTAGCTGGCGCAACAGGGCTGCGCGCGACTCGGGGCTAGTGCTGGATCGCTACCTGATGCCTCAGCCCAGTAGTCGGGCGGCGCGTGGTGTGTGCGGGCAACGGGTGTGGCTAACTGCACCCGGAGGTGCTGCCGCAGCCTTCGCAGACATAACAACTGCCCGCTGGGCGCATCTTGGTGCCACAGGTCAGGCACAGAGGCGAGTCGACCGCATGTCCGGTGAGTTGCTCCATCAATTCGGCTGAGGTCTGTGCCGCCTTCGGGGCCGGCTGTCGCGTCATTGGTGACGTGTCAACGGGACTCTGTGACGCCTCGGCGGGATTCTGTGACGTGTCAACGGGACTTTGTGACGCCTCGGCGGAGACCAGGGACTGGGCTTCGCTCATCTCCTCGATGGGTTCATACGATCCGGTCTCCAGGTGGCGGCGCCGCTCGTCGGCGGAGTAGATGCCGAGGCCCGAACGCTCCTCGAAGGACATGTAGTCCAGCGCCAGCCGCCGGAAGATGTAGTCCATGATCGACTGGCTCATCCGGACGTCCGGATCATCGGTCAAACCGGCCGGCTCGAAACGCAGGTTGGTGAACTTCGAAACATAGGTCTCCAGTGGCACTCCGTATTGCAGCCCGATCGAGACCGCGATCGAGAACGCGTCCATCACGCCGGCCAGCGTTGAGCCCTGTTTACCCAGTTTGAGGAACACCTCACCCAGTTCGCCGTCATCGTGCGCGCCCGACGTCATATAGCCCTCGGCGCCGCCGACCGTGAACGAGGTGGTTCGAGAGGCCCGTGACTTCGGCAACCGCTTGCGGGTCGGCCGGTAGACGATCTTCTCGACCATCTTCTCGACAATGGCGGTTCCACCCTCAGCGCCCTGGGCGGATCCTTGAGTTCCGTCCGCCGGGTCAACGGCAGAGTCGGCGCCCTTGGCCTTGGCGTCGGAGAGTGGTTGACCGACCTTGCAGTTGTCGCGGTAGATCGCGGTCGCCTTGAGACCCAGTTTCCACGACTGCAGATAGACGTCCTCGATCTCCTCAACCGTGGCCGACTCCGGCAGATTGACCGTCTTGGAGATAGCGCCGGACAAGAACGGCTGACATGCCGCCATCATTCGGACATGTCCCATCGGGGCAAGAGAGCGGGCGCCCATGGCGGTGTCGAAGACGGCATAGTGCTCCTGGCGTAACCCGGGCGCGTCGATGACGTGACCGTTCTCGGCAATGAAGTCGATGATTGCCTCGACCTGCTCGGGCTGGTAGCCCATCTTCCGCAGCGCTCGCGGAATCGTCTGGTTGACAATCTGCATTGAGCCGCCGCCGACCAACTTCTTGAACTTGACCAGCGAGAAGTCCGGTTCGATCCCGGTTGTGTCGCAGTCCATCATGAAGCCGATCGTGCCGGTAGGCGCCAGCACTGACGCTTGCGCATTCCGGAATCCGTTCTGCTCCCCCATCTTGAGCACGGCGTCCCAGGCGGTGGTCGCAGCTTTGTGGACCGCGCCGTCGACCGACCCCACCGTGCGGACCTGGTCGTTGGCCGCCTGATGTTTGCGCATCACGCGCTGGTGCGCCTCGGCGTTGCGCGCATACCCGGCATACGGGCCGACCACGCCAGCCAGCTCCGCCGAGCGCTTGTATGACTGCCCGGTCATCAACGAGGTGATCGTCGCCGCCATCGCCCGACCACCCTCGGAGTCATAACCCAGACCCATCGCCATCAACAGCGCACCGAGGTTGGCGTAGCCGATGCCGAGCTGTCGATAGTCACGGGTGGTGGTGCCGATCGGCTCGGTGGGGAAGTCGGCGAAACAGATCGAAATGTCCATCGCGGTAATGATCACCTCGACGGCCTTGGCGAACAGCTCGGCGTCAAAGGTGTCGTCGTCCGTCAGGAACTTGAGTAAGTTGAGCGACGCCAGATTGCACGAGGAGTTGTCGAGCGACATGTACTCCGAACATGGATTTGATGCGGTGATCCGGCCGGTTTCCGGATTGGTGTGCCAATCGTTGATGGTGTCGTCATATTGCAACCCTGGGTCTGCGCACGCCCAGGCCGCCTCGCTGATTGTGCGGAACAACCTGCGGGCGTCCACCGTCTCGATGACCTCACCGGTGCCGCGCGCCTTGAGATCGAACGAGTTCCCCTCTTCCACGGCCCGCATGAACTCATCGGTGACACGAACCGAATTGTTCGCGTTCTGGTATTGCACCGAGGTGATGTCGCGACCGCCCAGGTCCATGTCGAAGCCGGCGTCGCGCAATGCGCGGATCTTGTCCTCTTCGCGCCACTTGGTTTCGATGAACTCCTCGATGTCGGGGTGGTCAACATCAAGAACCACCATCTTCGCGGCCCGGCGAGTGGCGCCGCCGGACTTGATGGTGCCGGCCGAGGCGTCGGCTCCGCGCATGAAGGAGACCGGCCCGGACGCCGTACCGCCGGAGGACAACAACTCTCGCGAGGACCGGATTCGAGACAAGTTCAGGCCGGCTCCCGATCCCCCCTTGAAGATGAAGCCCTCCTCCTTGTACCAGTTCAAGATGGAGTCCATCGAGTCGTCGACCGACAAGATGAAACAGGCCGACACCTGCTGCGGCGACGCGGTCCCGACGTTGAACCACACCGGAGAGTTGAACGAGAAGTACTGGTTGATCAACAGCCAGGTCAATTCGTGTTCGAACAGTTCCGCATCGGCCGGACTGGCGAAGTAACCGTGGTTCGCGCCGCCTTTGCGGTATGTCTTGACTACCCGATCGATGAGTTGTCGCAGGCTCCACTCCCGGGTCTCGGTGCCGACCGCGCCCCGGAAGTACTTCGTGGTGACGATGGTGGAGGCGTTGACACTCCAGAATTCGGGAAACTCGACCCCCTTTTGCTCGAAGACCGTCTCCCCGGTGCGCCAATTGGTCTGCACCACATCTCGACGCTCCCAGGTGATGGCGTCATAGGGATGCACTCCCTTGGTAGAGAACACCCGTTCGATGGCGAGGCCACCTCGGTCGCGCCCGGGTGCTTGACCGGGAACGACCACACCGGCAGCGTCCTTGCTTTGCTCGGTGGCCCGGGCACTCACCGTCTTGGTCATGGCTGCTCCTTCGGTTCCTCGGTCGTGGCTTCTTTTTGAGCCACACGTGCTATCTCGAACTTCTTCTCGGGTTGCGGAAGATCGGGTAGTGCACCCGGCACGCAGCTTCCCCACTACGCGCCGGGTGGATTGTGGGTTATCCCGTGGGTAACGGGTCGGCTAGCGCGCGTTCGGCGCGCAGGGTCGCGATCTCGGCTTCGAAGTCGTCGGCGGATTCGAACGCTCGATAGACACTGGCAAACCTGAGGTAGGCGACTTCGTCGAGCTCGCGCAGCGGACCGAGAATGGCCATGCCGATCTCGTGCGCCGGCGCTTGCGCCCAGCCACTGCCGCGCAGCGTGTCTTCCACGGTCTGCCCCAGTCGCGACAGATCGTCCTCGGACACCGGCCTGCCCTTGCATGCCTTGCGGACGCCGGCAATTGCCTTGTCACGATTGAACGGCTCGGTCGTCCCAGACCGCTTCAGCACCATAAGTTGCATCAACTCCACCGTCGAGAACCGCTTGCCGCAGCCGCCATTGTCCGGACTACACGTGCGGCGTCGCCGGATCACGGCGCCGTCGTCGGCGACCCTGGAGTCGAGAACCCTGGTGTCTGCGTTTCGACAGAACGGGCAGTGCACCGGATCTCCTCTCGACAAGCGCTGGAACTGTGACGGATCGGACTGGGATCGCGGTGCGATCAGCCAGCGCGGCCCACCGTTCTACCGACCAAGCCTGGTCGATGACCCGATGGAACCTGTGTAAACGGAACGGAAGTCTGTGGAATAACCATTCCCGAACTGTGCAACTAGATGTGGATAACTACATCAGTGTAACTACTAGATGTTGTGGCTACCGTACGTCGGATGGCGCGCCATGGCAAGCCACCGGTTCAAGTGTCTTCAGATCACGCTCAGGCAACTCACGCGTCCGCCGAACCCGACCGGACTGAGCCCGACCCGCATCCCAGCTCCTGCGCACCTGGTCGGTCCACCCGGGTGTGTCGCGGCGACCATCGGGGATCAGTCACAATGACCTGGTGACACCAACGGCCGGGAAGCGCGCGGGATCTCGTCGAGGGGACCGGCCTAAGGCTCGGTTCCAGCCCGTGGCGGTCGCGCTGGCGGCCGGCATCAACGTAGCTGTCATTGCTTGGGGCCTTCTGGTCTTTCAGTCGATCCGGCACGGCCAGGCCATCCGGGGCGGTGACCGCAGCGCGTGGCAACTCGCCGTACTTTATGGAGTGGGCGCGGTCATCTGCCTGTTCACCGGCCTTATCTTGACTGCCCGGCTGTTTCGCCGCCTCGGCATCACGCGACCGCCGGCCGACGACTCGTAGAACAGCGACCCGTAGCGCCGCGTCGTGACCGAGCTGGTGTTCGCTCGTCCGGTCAACGCCGGCCTCAACGGTCACGGAGCCGGCGGACGAACTTCAGCGTCGACCATGTCCCGTCGACTGCGGCCACCGCGGCTCGACGTTCTGGGGAAGGTGATCGAGAAACACCACCTGCCCCGCGCGCACCCCGAGCTTCTGTGGCAGCGGCGTGCCTGAGTAGCCGGCGCCAGGTTGGTGGTCCACCCGACACACCCTAGATCTGACGCGCGCTCCCGCGAGCCACCCTCCGACACTTGCTGGTTTCCGCCGGCCGGGGTCGAGTCGGCCGGCGGAAGAACTGGGCCGCATAGCGGTCGGCCTGGATGGATCCTGGCCGCGGATCGCCAACGCGGATTGCTCACTCGAGGACCGGAACTCGAAGCTCCTGACCGGCTCGCAACATGCCCGACTCCAGGCCGTTGAGCTTCGTGAGGTCTGCCATAACCCGCCGGATGTCGGACTCACCGGTGGCCGACGCGATCTCACTGGAGATGTCCCACAACGTATCGCCCTCGCCTACCATGATGACCTTGGTCGGCGCTGCGCGACCCTTCTCGCCGGTGGCCACTGAGCCGCTGCTCAACAGCAGCAAGAGCACGCCAAGCGCCGCCACCAAGCCGGTGATGAAGACCGTCACTCGACCGCGCCGAGTCAGCCGCATCTCTCCGACTGGCGTCCGCTCCACCCTGTTGACTGGCAGTCCCTCGCGTGCCTGGACTTGGGCACACCGGAGTGAACGCGGCTCGGTGGCGACATCGATGCTCATCACGCCCTCTGCCGGCTTGGCGGCGCGGACCCGGCCCGCACGCCGGCGCGAATCGCTGAGTTCTCTCACTTCGTTCACTGCGCCTCCTCGAGGTAGTGCCTGTCGCCACATGTCTCCGAACGATGACCAGCCCGGATCTCACTCCATGTCTAGTTGAGACCGCCGACAATGCTGCGAGCTCCGATCTGCGATGCCCGATCTGCGATGCTGGGCCTGATTGATCACCCATCACGAGTCGAACGTACGTACGAACTTAGAGCATACGTTCGAAAGACACAAGAGCGATCTCGAACAATCGTTCGGATCCGCTAAAGGCTGTGGCGACCCGATCGAGGTGATCGGCGATCCCGACACCGGCGGCTCGACACGCCAATAATCGAACAGGTGTTTGAAGATGGGCGTCGAGGTAGCTAGTCTCAACAGACACCAGCGCAGGCGAGTCACGGAGGCAACCGATGGCCAAGATCACGACCACCCAACCGGGGACCAGACCGGGCGATGACCAGCGATCTGGTCCCCCGGTCGCCGAGCTCCCCGATGGTCCGTCCGACGCCACCGGACTAACGGCTCGCCAGCAACTGGTGCTAGCGCACATCAAGGACGCGATCGAGCTCAAAGGCTATCCCCCGTCGATGCGCGAGATTGGGCAGGCTGTGGGGTTGACCAGTTCCTCCTCGGTCGCTCATCAACTCCGGGTGTTGGAGGAGAAGGGCTTTCTGCGGCGCGATCCGCATCGGCCTCGAGCACTTGAGGTCTTCCTGCCGGAGGTGATGGCGGCGCGCCGATCGATCTCCGCTGCCGAGGAAGCCGGGTATGACGAGACCGGGCTGCACGACGCGATGCCGACCGCCACCTTTGTGCCGGTGGTCGGCCGAATCGCGGCCGGTGGTCCGATTCTGGCCGAGGAACGTGTCGAAGATGTCTTCCCGCTGCCCAAGACCCTGGTGGGCGACGGCACCCTGTTCCTGCTCGAGGTCTCGGGCGACTCGATGATCGATGCGGCGATCTGCGACGGCGACTACGTGGTGATCCGGCAGCAACCCACGGCCAACAATGGCGAGATCGTTGCCGCGATGATCGACGGAGAGGCCACCGTGAAGACCTTCCAGCGACGCAACGGACAGGTGTGGCTGCTGCCGCACAACTCGGCATACGACCCGATCGACGGCACGCATGCCACCATCCTCGGCAAGGTCACCGCGGTGTTGCGCAAGATGTAGCCGCACCAGCGGCAATCAACGCCTGCCGCGAACAGGCTCGACGGCGGTCCATACGCCCCCGCGGTAGGTCCCGACGTCGACCGGCATCGACAGGCTGAGGGCCTTCCCCCCGCTGATCGAGCCATGGGTAGTCAAGATCAGTTACCTACTCGTGGCCAGGCGGGTCAAGGCCTGGCGCACCAGTCTGGGATCACTGGTCGGCCACATCGGCGGTAGGCTGGCCCGGAGGAAGCCGGCGTATCGCGCCGTCGCCAGTCGCGGATCGAGGACGGCCACGACGCCGCGGTCGGTGATTGTCCTGATCAGCCGTCCCGACCCCTGCGCCAGCAGTAACGCCGCATGCGTGGCGGCGACCTCCATGAAGCCGTTGCCGCCCGCGAGGTCCGCGGCACGTTGCCGCGCCGACATCAGGGGATCATCGGGGCGTGGGAAGGGAATCCGGTCGATGATCACCAGCTGGCAGGTATCCCCCGGCACGTCCAGGCCCTGCCACAGGCTCAGGGTGCCGAACAGGCAGGTGAACCGATCGCCAACGAACTGCTTCGCCAGCTCTGGCAACTGAGCGTCGCCCTGAGCCAGCGTCGTCAGGTCGGGGAGCCGTTCCCGCACGGCCTCCGCGGCCGCGTCAGCCGCGCGCCGCGACGAGAACAAGCCCAAGGT
>JBOFLH010000612.1:0-12618 GCA_051657765.1 Nocardioides sp.
CACCGACGTCGAGTCGGAACACACCGCCTTGCTTGTGGGTGCCGCCTTCGAAGAAGGTGCCATAGAGGGCGCCGTCCTGACCCTGGATGACTGCGTGCTCAGGGTGCCCACCGCCGTTGCCGTCAAACACGTGCAAGACGTTCATCGTGCCGGCCGGAGTCATCGAGTAGATCACGCCGAAACCCAAACGGTTCTTCCATGGGCCCCACTTGCGGATAGTGCCGTAGAGAAGGCCGTCGCTGCCCTCGATCAGGCCGGCCAACGGGCGGCCCCCGTTGGCGCCGTTCATCTTGTTCAATACGCTGACCTGCCCGGCGGGACTCATCCGGAAGATAGCGCCATTGTCTCCGTTGCTGTTCTCCGGGGTATCACCATGAGCAGTGCCGAATACTGATCCGTAGAAGTCGTCGCCACCACTGTGCTGCATGAGCGGCGCACGCGAGACCCCGCTGGTGCGCTTATCGAAGTTGGCCGACACCGTCACTTTACCGTCCTTGCCGAGGCGATAGACGGTCCCGGTTCCGGATGGACCACCATCGGGTGTGGTGCCGTAAAGCGCGCCGTCACGGGCAAGGTAAAGCGGCGCCTTTGGGTGTGACCCCGTGTCCTTGCTAAAGCTGAAAAGAGTCTCCACACCGTTCGGACCGAGTCGATAAATCGTGCCCTGATTGCGGTCACCACCTTTGGTGGTAGTGCCGTACATCAGACCGTCGTCGCCAACGACCAACCCGGCATACGGGCTCGCGCCGTTCTTGCCGTCAAACGAGGCCAGCACCTCGTGCTTGCCGCTCTCAGCGATCCGGAAGACCGTGCCTAGATTCCGTTGTCCTCCTTGCTTGGTGACGCCATAGAGGAAGCCTTCGTGCGCCAGCATCGTGCCATAGGGCTCTGCGCCGTCCTGCCCGGCGAACGAGTGCATGGTGGCGAACGTACGGCCGTCCGAATCCAAGCGGAAGATGGTTCCCTGTTTGTGAGCGCCGCCGGCGCTGGTCGTGCCGTAGATCTGACCATTGTCGGTCTGGGTCACGCCGCCACGCGGGAAGGCCCCATTTTTTCCGTCGAACATTACCAGGGCACGATAGTCGCCATCAGCGGCGGACGGCTTGTCCCTCTCACCGGCGTGGGCCTGCCCCGCCACGAGTGTGGTGCTCAACAGAGCGATCAGTAGTGGTCTGACAATCTTAGAAATTGGATTCTCCCCGTCTCTCAGCATCAACGTATCTACTCGGCAATATTGGAGCTGTTCGGCGGACCCGCAGGGGTCCGAGAACCAGCAGAACAGTCCTACCCCTTACTAAGGTCCACGTCTGCGACCGCCAGTAGGTTTCGCTGACCGACGACTTTCTTGCTCACCAGGCGAGTCCGTCACTCCGAGGCCGCACCGATCGTCACGATCACACATACCGGATTCGGTTCGACTCGACTCGACTACGCGCGTATAACGTCAAGTCCTTGCGGCTGGTAGTCCGGGAACACAGCGTTCAGATCAGTGACTCCAAGGCGGCGCGTCAGCACTTCCCCGACGACCTCTCGATAGTCGGTGGTCACCGCAAGGTCACCATCGATCAGCTCGTCAGGAGCCAACCCGGGCCAACGCCCGTACACTTTGCCGCCATTGACTCCGCCACCAAGGACGAACGACACAGAGCCATAGCCGTGATCGGTGCCACCGCTGCCGTTCTCTTCAACGCGACGACCGAATTCCGTCAAGGTCAATAGCGTCACTCGATCCAGATCCGGACCGAGATCTTCGGCAAACGCAGCCAGTGAGTCCGAGAACGAGGTCAACTGATCTTCGATCCAGCCGCCTCCGGCGCGCCCCTGCCCAACGTGCATGTCCCAGTCTCCGTAATCAACGCTCGCCACGGTGAGCCCCACGTTTGCTTTGATCAGGCGAGCGACGTCTCGGAGTGCCGGACCAGGCTCGGTTTCCGGGTATTCGACAGCTACTTTGGGAGCCTTACGCACCACATGTACGGCGCGCAATGCTTCTTTCAACGGTCCGACCACCCGCGGGTCGGCGCCGTCGTGCAACATGGCCACCGCCTCACGCCAGCTGTCAAGCGATGCCACCTCGTCACCAAAGGCGAGGACCACGTCGTCGACGCTTCGCATGGCGAACTCAGGCTGATTTCCAGCCATCGCCCGCGGCAACATGTTCGTGCCTACTTGGGTGACTTCGAGCGTCTCGGGATCACTGGCAAGCCCCATCGTGCGATCCAGCCAGCCAGTACGCAGCGAAGAGCCCGGCGCCGCACGCTCCATCTCGTCCATGGCCGAGAAATGGGAACGGTTCGCCTCGGGAAGCCCCGTCGCATGAACCATGGCGACCTTCTTGTTGTCCCACAGCGGCTGGATCGACTTCATCGCCGGATGCAGACCGAACCTAGAGTCGAGCCGGATCAAGCCACCGACCGGCACGGCGAGGTTCGGCCGAGCCGACCGGAGACTCTGATCACCAGCCGGCACAACCACGCTGAGGCCGTCCATACCGCCGCGAAGTGAGAGCAGGACGAAGACACGGTCGGATGACGACGACTCTGCCGCTTCGGCAAAGCTCACTCGCGCTCCGTTCAAGGTCATCGCCGTGGCCACGCCCACGCCGCCAAGCAGCTTGGCAAACCCCCGCCTGGACAAGCCCGGCGATGCCTCCGGACATCCACATGACCTGGGATCTGGATGCGTGCCGAGCCGCACGTTGCGATTCATGAACTCCTACTTTCGGGTCGGTGAGTTCTCACGTCACGAGATTCTTGGGGCTGACCAGGAGCAGCGTGCAGGCGAGTTCGACCGCTCGGCGTTGCTGGATGGAGCCGGACTTGAATGGCTGCTTGACCGCGGTCTGCTCCAGCAACACGGCCACGGCAGCCTTCTGCTTCTTCTTGGGTTTCCGAAGCAGCACCACCTCGGCTGCCAGCTCGGTCACCTGTTCGACTGTGGTGGGATCCTTGCTCAAGATCCTCGCCACCGCGTCAAAGCCGACCACTGGTGGTTGCCCGCGAACCTGACGCAGCCCGGCGTTGAAGAGCCCCAAAGACGCGCCGGGAGAGAGCCACGCACCGGCGACATCGGCGTACCCGTTAGGCGCCGGCCAGCACAGCGGCGGCTGTGAGTCCAGCGAGTTGTAGAGCGCAAGCCCAGCTTCACGCGGGTTGTTCGGCAGCTTAGGCGCCAGTAACCGCACGATCGAGACGAACCTCTCATAGGGGCGTCTGAACTTCATCCCCTTCGACCGCGCGAACTCCGACGACGAGAACAACCTCCTCAGCACAGCCGGGATATTGGTATCGGACTCCAAGTAGGTCTTCGCCAGATCGGCGATGATCTCCTCACTGGGATCGTCGACGATGAAGTGCCGCGCCAGCTTCTTCGCAATCATCCGGGCAGTGTCTGGATGGAGCACCAAGAAGTCCACCAGCTCCACCCACATCGCCGGCCCCGCGCTATCGCTGGCGTTGGCAAACCGACGGCCAAGCACTTCGAGTTCGCCGACGTAGTGGTCATCCGGGTTGTAGCGCACCGCGAGACCGTCCGATATTCGGGCGCTCCATCCGGTGAGGAGCTTCGCGCACCGTATGACGTCGCGTTCGCTGTGGTTGCCGACACCCACCGTGTGTAGCTCCAGCAGCTCTCGGCCATAGTTTTCGTTGGGATGCTCCTTGACCGACTCGCCATTTCCCAAGTAGTTGAGCATGGCGGGATGCAGGCCCGATTCGCGGAGCAGATCACGGTAGCTGCCTAGTGCATGCTCACGAATCACCGCGTCATAGTGCGGTCGCGCCAGGGATATATAGGCCGACGTGTCGGCGTTCACGTTCAGGTGATTGGACCAGAAGTCGATCATCACCTCATGAAGCTGCCTGGAACTCCACACCGCTCGCATCAAGTGCCGCGCCGGCACTTCGCTGCGGACCGCTACGCCTTTGGCGCCTTGGCGCTTGATGACATCGGCTGGCGCGGCCATGGCCGATGGAAAGGCGCGATCGATAGCATCGCCGTTCGGATCAGGGATCGACGCGGGATCCAGCTGTCGGGCCAGCCAGCCCTCAACTCCGAGTTCGCGGATGTCTGCCATGAGTTCGGCAGTTGGGCCATAGCTGGCACGGCCGGCGAGTAGTCGGGGCTTCACCTGAACCGAACCACTAGCCCATGACCCGGATCCCGCGCCGCGCGGCTCAGGCTTCCCGGTGCGGCTCGGGTCCACGAAGTCCGCCGGCGCACCCGCTGACGACCGGCGCCGGCTCGCTGTTCGCTCACGCTGACCAGTCATCTCGGATCTACTACCCTCTCGCCTCGCACCGCGAGGCTTCCCGGTCCCACTCACCAGCGTCGGCTCTCCGCCCGATCCCCGCAACGCGTCCCAGGCAGGTTTCGCAGGCGCTACGAGCGCCGCCGCTCCTACTCCTACTCCTACTGCCAGACTCCGACGGCTGAGCAATCCGCCACGTGTCGGCGCGGCGTGACGACCGGCCGCAGGCGACCTTTCATGAAGGACGTCTGCGCCATCAGTGGATCGGTGGTCCGGTCCGGGCTCAGCCGCACCGAGGTCTCGCGAGGTCATGGTCACACTATTAACACGGCTGGTGCACACACTCGGGTTTCACATCGCGCCGGCATTTCTCATATTTTGCGACGGGATTTGTCCGTGAAACCTGACCGCCTACCCAGACGTGTAAGGTCTATGGACATTCACAGCTCGCTTGCGGTTCAGGGACCGTGGCGGAAGAGCACGATAGGGGATGTCTTGTCGGCGAGTTGGGCGCGAGCGAGCGTGGGTCGATCCACAGACACCGCTCAAGAACTCTCGTTCGGCTCTGCTCGCACCGACCCGGCCTTCGCTCAGCTCTACCAGGAGTCATACCCGCGGTTGGTCGCACAAGCGACGGCCATCCTGGGTTCGGCCGACGAAGCCGAGGACGTAGTCCAGGATGCGTTTGCCCGCGCGGCTCTTCGGTGGCTGACCGTCAGTCAGTACGATATTCCGGGGGCATGGGTTCGACGGGTCGCCATCAATCTGGCGATCAGCAAGCGTCGCAAAGCCAAGCGCCTCCTGGTCGCCGTCACGCACCTGTCTGCGCTATCCGGCGACTTGACCCACGCCGGCCCCGAGGAGACCCGGGAGGACCGCCTGAGCGTCATGGCAGCGCTGCGCGAGCTGCCGCTGAAGTACCGGACCGCGATCGTGCTTCACCACCTGGCAGACCTTGAGGTGGTCGAGGTAGCCGAGATACTTCAGGTGTCGCCCAACACGGTGAAGACTCGGCTGGTCAGGGGCCGAGCACGGCTGCGCGCCATCTACTCCCAGTTCTTGGACGACTCCGAAGGAAGCGCACAATGATCGAGCCGATCGACGAAGCGGACATACTGGGCAAACTCTCTCGGGAGTATCGCCAGGTCTCCGAAACAATTCAGGCGCCGAGCATTCGCACCATTCATCGACGCAGCGACCGGCGAAGGCGACAGAACCAGGCCACCCGAGTGGTCGCGGCGGCGGCGCTGGTGGCGACCCTACCGCTGGCCTGGCGCCAGCTGCCGTGGGATTGGCGACCGGGGGATCAGGCTGCGACCGCGCAGCGGACTCGCGTGCTGGAGGAGCTGCCCGCGCAACAACCGTCGGCGTCGAGACCGTTGACCACCGCGCCTGAGCCCAAGGGGCCCGGCACGAAAGATCCGGCAGCGATTCGGCCGGCGCCTGAGGACCCCTCCAGATCTACGGACCCCGAGCCGTCCTCCGACCCTCCGTCGGAGCAACCTCAAGACACCACAACGACTCAGTCCGTCGAGGTCGCGTTTCGCCTGGAGGACCGGACCTCCAAAGGATGTCGCAAGGTGACCCGAGTGGTCCGCTCGCTTCCCGACTACGCCGGCGCGAATGCCCGTATCTGGGCCGTGTTGAATGGGCCGACCCAAGCCGAGCGGGTCGCGGGAGTGCGCAGTGTGTTCGGCAAGGGCGGAAAGCCCACGGCCGCACGCATATCGATTGATCACACCACACGAGTCGTGGTCGTTGATTTCGCCTCGGCACAGGCGTTGGAACTGCCGCCAGGCGGCTGTGGCGGCGGCGAAATTGTGTGGCCACTGCAAGATGCCCTCGACCAGTGGAGTTCCGACTGGCGGATATCGTTCCAGATCGCGGGCGACAAGCAAGCCTTCGGAAACTACCTCAAGTCGGTCTCCAAGTAGCGGCTCAGCGCGCCTGGGTAACACGCGTGACCGCAGACCGAGATGATCCACCGAACTGATTGGTCCGAACGGAGCCGGGTGGGTCGCTAGGTGAGCAGCGTCCGCATCAGGCTTGCGGCTTCCGACGGCGTCCTGCCCACCTTGACGCCGGCCGCTTCCAAGGCCTGCTGTTTCGCGGCTGCGGTGCCCGAGGAGCCCGACACGATAGCTCCCGCGTGACCCATCGTCTTGCCTTCGGGTGCGGTAAAGCCGGCGACATAGCCCACGACAGGCTTGCTGAGATGGTCCTTGATGTACGCCGCGGCGCGCTCCTCGGCATCTCCGCCGATCTCGCCAATCATCATGATCGCGTCAGTGTCCGGATCCGCCTCGAACGCGGCCAGGCAGTCGATGTGGGTAGTACCGATGATCGGGTCGCCACCAATGCCGACCGCGGTGGAGAAGCCGAACTCGGCGAGCTCGAACATCATCTGGTAGGTCAAGGTACCCGACTTGGACACCAAACCGATCCGCCCGGGGCCGGTGATGTCCGCGGGAATGATGCCCGCGTTCGACTTGCCAGGGCTGATGAGGCCAGGACAGTTCGGCCCGATGATGCGAGTTCCCTTGGACTGGGCATAGGCGAAGAGTCGTGCCGTGTCGTGCACCGGCACCCCTTCGGTGATGACGACCACCAGCGGCATACCCGCGTCAGTGGCCTCGTTCACCGCGGCCAGGGTATGGGCCGGGGGAACGAATACCACCGACACGTCCGCGCCGGTCGCGGCGATCGACTCCGCGACGGACCCGAACACCGGAATCTTCTGCCCGTCGATCGCCACGATTTCGCCTGCTTTGCGCGGATTGACACCGCCCACGACCGTGGTGCCGCAGGCTAGCATCCGGGTAGTGTGCTTCATGCCCTCCGAGCCGGTCATGCCCTGCACGACGACTTTGCTGGACTCGGTCAAAAAGATAGCCATGGTTTCTCGTCTCTCCGGTCAGTCGGTCGTCGGCTCAGGCGGTCGCGGGCTGGGTCGCGGCCAGTTCGGCCGCTCGGTCAGCGGCGCCATCCATTGTGTCCACCATGCTCACTAGCGGGTGGTTGGCCTGGGCGAGGATTCGTCGGCCCTGGTCGACATTGTTGCCATCTAGTCGCACCACGAGAGGCTTGTTGGCACCTTCTCCCAATATCGCCAGAGCTTGCACGATGCCGTTGGCCACCTCATCGCATGCCGTGATGCCACCGAATACGTTCACGAACACACTCCTGACTTGCTCGTCACCGAGGATGATCGCCAATCCGTCCGCCATCACCTGGGCCGAGGCGCCGCCGCCGATGTCGAGAAAGTTGGCCGGCTTGACCCCACCGTGCCGTGCGCCGGCGTGGGCCACCACATCCAGTGTGGACATCACCAAGCCGGCACCGTTACCAATGATGCCGACTTCGCCATCCAGCTTGACGTAGTTGAGACCCTTTTCAGCCGCCGCCAACTCACGGGGATCCGCGTCCTCGACTATCTCGAACTGGGCGTGGTCGGGATGCCGGAAGCCGGCATTGCCGTCGAGGGTGACCTTGCCGTCGAGTGCCAGCAGGTGGCCGTCGTCGAGTCGAACCAGCGGATTCACCTCGACCAGGGTCGCGTCCTCGCTGACGAAGACCGCCCACAACAACGCAATCATCGCGGCCGCTTCCTGCGCTACCTCGGCCGGGAACCCGGTAGTGGCTACGATCTCTGCCGCCGTGGCGTCATCGACGCCGACCAGTGGGTCAATCGACACCTTGGCGACCGCCTCCGGTTTCTCGACTGCAGTGACCTCAATCTCGACACCACCCTCGACGGACGCGATACACAAGAAGTTGCGATTGGCTCGATCCACCAGGAACGAGAAGTAGTACTCCGCCGCGATGTCAGCCGTTGGCGCGAGCAACACTCGATGAACGGTGTGTCCCTTGATGTCCATGCCCAGGATCTCCTCGGCCTTGGCCTCGGCGTCAGCGGGATCCTGCGCAAGCTTGACGCCACCCGCCTTACCACGGCCACCGGTCTTGACTTGAGCTTTCACGACCACCCTGCCGCCCAGAGCCGCCGCCGCGTCGGCGGCGCCGGCGGCGGTCGTGACCACGGTGCCCAGAGCTACTGGCACGGCATGTTTGGCGAAGAGCTCTTTTGCTTGGTACTCCATCAAGTCCACGAGTTGGTTCCTAACGGCCGGCGGGCGGACCCCACCGGGGCCCGTAGATGTGCAGAAGTCCTCACGGCACTCTAGTGTCCGTCGCGGTCGCGGGTCGCAGGGACGGATTTTGTGGACGGTCCACCTTTTTCGGCGATCATATGAGAAATGTGACCGCGTCTTGAAGGTCACTTAACGAAAAGGGTGATAGAAACGTTCGTGCACACCTAGCAGGGGACGCGATCAGGGGCACGCATCCGGGGGGATGACATCCGGGGGGATGGCGAAGGATGCGTGGCCCGTCCCTCGGAGCAATCAAGTTTGGGGGTCATAACCGAGATTCAACACGTGACGTCAGCTAGTGTTCATCGTTTCGAACCTCGCGATTTCTGACTCCGTGAGCCTTCCGTTACAGTCATCGTTCGCTGTCTCAACCTCGAAAGACAGGTCAGTCGCTTTATGGGCAATCACCGAGCACCTCGCCGCGCGACGCGTGGCGACCTCTCGGAGACACCAGCTAGTGGCGGTCGTAGGCGACACCCCGCCCCCGCAAGCAGCGCGATTCCCGGCGATTCGAGCGGCGGGGAGCCAGCCGAGTTAACCACCGCAGGAAAGCGACGGGCCGTGAAACATGCGGGCCGGCGAGGACCACTGTTTCGAGCCCTCCCATCCGCGCCGGTTCTGATGGGTGTTGCGGCGTTGGCCGTGTCTACCGGCGGCGTCGTCACGGTCGCCAATCCGAGCCTCGTCGGCCCGATGAGTGGCCAGGCGATCAACGTGGTCGCTGCGAACGCCTCAACAGGAGTGAGTGGTACCGGCCGCAGCAGCCAGCTGGCCAAGCGTGAGGAATCAGTAAGCCGAGACACGAGCCGCTCCGAGCAGACCCAAGGCGCCGACGCCCAGGCGATCGATGCAGCCGAAGCCCAAGCTGACGAGCGGGCGGCCGCGCTCGCGAAGGTGGACACCCAGGCTGATCAGCAGGAGAAGAAGATCGAGCTCAACCAATGGGTGCTGCCGTTGGCCAAATACCGACTAACCGCGCAATACGGTGACTATGGCTTGTGGTCGAGTTCACATACGGGTCTGGATTTCGCCGCGCCCTCTGGCACCCCGATCTATGCAGTGGCCAATGGAACGGTGACCGAGACCGGCTATGACGGGGCCTACGGCAACAAGACCGTCCTCACACTGGACGACGGCACCGACCTGTGGTTCTGTCACCAGACATCGTATGCCGTCAGCGTCGGCGACATCGTGCGAGCCGGCGATGTGATCGGTTACGTCGGATCCAGCGGAAACACCACTGGACCACACTTGCACCTGGAAGTCCGCCCAGGCGGTGGCGATCCCGTCGATCCCTACGCCGCGCTGGTGGCCAACCGCGTTCAGCCATGACCGGTCGGCTGCTGCCCGGCTGAGGCCATCCGCGGCGCGAATCGGCCGACTTACACCTTCTGCACCGGCGCGTAACGCAGTAGCAGTCTCTTGACACCTTGTGTTCCGAAGTCGACCGATGCCACGGTCTTCTGGGCATGACCTTCGATGGCCACCACCGTCCCCAATCCGAAAGAGTCATGGGATACCCGATCGCCGGGGATAAGGGTCGGCAGGTCCCGAACCGGCTTGGCCTTGACTGCCGCGTCCGCACGCAGGGCTGCGGTCGAGAAGTTGCGCCGTCCAGCGGCCGTCGGAGCCGCCAACCCGGTTCGGTTCAACCCAACGTGGCTCGACCCGGACAACCCATAGCCGGCGCCCTCAGCCAAGTCCGGCCGATTCCATCGAGTCTGCGCGGCCGCGGTCCGGCGCCAATCGACCAGATCGATCGGCATCTCGTCGAGGAACCGCGAGGCCGGATTGTGCATCGGCGCTCCCCACGCCGACCTGACCACCGCACGAGACAGATACAGCCGTTCTCGGGCGCGGGTGAGGCCCACATAGGCCAGTCGCCGTTCCTCCTGTAGTTCGGCGGGATCACCGAGCGCTCGCGAGTGCGGGAAAATGCCATCCTCGAGGCCAGTCAGGAACACCACCGGAAACTCCAGTCCTTTCGCGGTATGCAACGTCATCAGTGTGACCACGCCGGAGTCCGCACCGCCGTCAACGCCGGAGTCCGCACCGCCGGCGGCATGCTGATCCGGAATCTCGTCCGCGTCAGCCACCAATGCGACCCGCTCCAAGAAGTCACCGAGAGATGCCGCCACCGCGCTGTCGTCGCCGCCCACACCAAGCGGATCCGCCGCACCGCTCACGGGATCGTCGGAAAACTCCCGCGCCACCGCGACAAGTTCCGCTAGGTTCTCCACGCGCGTCGCGTCCTGCGGGTCATCGGATGCCTCCAACTCGGCCAGGTATCCCGACCGATCCAGCACCGACTCCACGATCACGTCGGCTCGCTCGCCGCCGTCCACCATGGACTGCAACTCCTGAGCGAGCGCAACGAAACCTTGGATTGCTTTCAGCGACCTGGTCACCAGCCCCGGAGCCCGATCGGCTAAAGTTAACGCCTCCCAGAACGTGATTCGATCACGCTCGGCGAACGAAGCGATCGCGGCCTCCGCCCGGTCACCGATGCCCCGCTTGGGGGTGTTGAGCACCCGCCGGAGCGATATCTCATCTGCCGGGTTGACCAGAATCCTCAAGTAGGCGAGGACGTCACGGACTTCTCGACGCTCGTAGAACCGCACCCCGCCGACCACCTTGTACGCCAGACCAGTGCGGATGAAGGTCTCCTCAAAGACCCGCGACTGGGCGTTGGTGCGATAAAACACCGCCACATCGCCCGGCCGGGCCACCTGTTCATCGGTCAACCTGTCGATCTCGTCCGAGACGAACCGTGCTTCGTCGCGTTCGTCGTCGCCGACGTATCCCACAATTCGTTCACCGTCGCCGGCCTCGGACCACAGCCGCTTCGGCGGACGATCCGGATTGTGCCCAATGACCGTGTTCGCCGCAGTCAGAATCGTCTGAGTCGAGCGATAGTTCTGCTCAAGCAAGATCGTGGTGGCGTTGGGGAAGTCCTGCTCGAAGTTGAGAATGTTGCGGATGTTGGCGCCACGGAACGCATAGATCGACTGATCCGCATCGCCGACCACCATAAGTTCGGCCGGTTCGACGCGCTCGGATCGTTCCGCGTCTAGCCCGGCGGTCGCGTCGGCCCTCTCGAACGAGCCGGGCGAGATCTCTTCGAGCTCGCCCGCGCACAACTGATGAATGAAGGCATACTGCGCGTGATTGGTGTCCTGGTACTCGTCGACCAGCACATGCCGGAACCGCCGTCGATAGTTCTCCCTGACTTCCGGAAAGGCCTGAAACAAGTGGACGGTCATCATGATCAGATCATCGAAGTCCAGCGCGTTCGCCTCGCGTAGCCGTCGTTGGTAAAGGGAATATGCCGCGGCATACGACTCCTCCGTGCCGTTGCGGGTGTCCTCGGCGGCGTCTTCGTGGTCGCGGAGCTCGTTCTTGTGCTGAGAGATCCAGTTCAAGATCGCCCGTGGTTGATGTTGTCGTGGGTCCAGGTCAAGCTCCCGAGACACCAACGTCATCAATCGTTTGGAGTCCGCAGAGTCATAGATCGAGAAATTGGACTTGAAGCCGACCTTGTCGATCTCGTTGCGAAGAATCCGCACACAGCTGGAATGGAACGTGGAGACCCACATCACCCGAGCTCGATTGCCGACCAGTTCCTCGACTCGATCCTTCATTTCACCAGCGGCCTTGTTGGTGAACGTGATCGCCAACACCGACCCGGGGTGAGCCTGACGCTCGGAGAGCAACCAAGCGATGCGCCGGGTCAGCACCCGCGTCTTGCCAGAGCCGGCGCCCGCGACCACCAGCAGCGGCGTACCCGCATGCTCCACAGCTTTGCGCTGCGGCACATTGAGCCCCTCGAGCAGCTCCTCGCGAGTCGGCCCGCGGCGTGTCGTACCCCGCTCAGCGGCGCCGGGATGCACCACCCCGGCTAGTTCGACGTCCGCCTGCATGCTCATCGTCGCCAACCCTACGTGGCCGCACCGACCGCACGGGGTACCCGGCGAACTCAGGTCTCCCCGCGCATCGAGAACGAACGCAGCCGCGCGCCGGTGAACCACACGCCAGCGACCCCCAGCAGCGCAGTGGCCAGCACTGCATACGTCGTCCCGACACCAGCCGACAACACGATGGAGTCGTCCAGGCTGGCGGCCATCTGACGGCTCCAAGCACCAACGCTGACCCACCGGATCCCCACCAACAGGTTGCCCATCAGCCCTTCCCAGAAGAACACGAACAGCAACCCGGCCA
>JBOFLH010000613.1:0-5686 GCA_051657765.1 Nocardioides sp.
ACCCCCAACGGGATTCGAACCCGTGCTACCGCCGTGAAAGGGCGACGTCCTAGGCCACTAGACGATGGGGGCCAAGCGCGATTCGATGCGAGTGACCTCGCCCACGAACAACGACACGCAAGCATAGAGCGCCGCGACGGTGGGCTCCAAACGCTTCCCCGGCAACCATCCTCGCCGAACTGTTCCGAGTTTCGCTGCGACTCGGCCCTCGGGTAAGGTTTCCACGCCTGCTCGCGCCTCGCGCGAACAGGCTCCGGCCAGGTAGCTCAGTTGGTACGAGCGTCCGACTGAAAATCGGAAGGTCGGCGGTTCGACCCCGCCCCTGGCCACCACCGAAAACATGGCCTGACCTGCACAAACGCTGTCGTTGCCGCTATCTGACCCACGCGGCTAAGGGCGGCGAAAAGCGGCCGGATGCGGGTGGCTGGTCAGACGATCTCCCGAGGCACCGACGCACGCAACCACCCCGCGACCGCACCGTCACCCTGCGCGTGGCCGGTCAGCTACGCCACATCGGCGTCGGCCGAACCCACGCCATCCTGCTCGTCTAAGACCTCCACGTTCGCATCATCCATGCCGCCATCGGAAACCCCTCCGCCAACTCACCATCAACCAACGCCGCAACTACCAGACCACCGCCCGTGGTGATGGCGCTCAGACTGCATCTACCCTGATGTCGTGGGGCCAGAACGAGCACCGGGCTCCTGGGCATCCAGTCCGGGCCGCCGCCGGAACATGCAGGCCATCCGGTCTAGAGACACGGCGCCCGAACTCGCGATTCGCCGTGAACTGCACAGGCTTGGGCTGAGGTACCGAGTCGCGATTGCGCCAGAACCCAGCATTCGCCGCCGAGCCGACATCGTCTTCACCCGGGCGCGGGTGGCGGTGTTCATAGACGGCTGTTTCTGGCACGGCTGCCAAGAGCACGGTCGATCGAGCTTCAATCACAACGTGGACTACTGGCCTGCCAAGATCCAAACCAACGTGGCTCGTGACGCCGATACGAACAGGCAGCTTGCAAATGCCGGTTGGCACGTCCTCCGCTATTGGGAGCACGAGAACCAACGGGATGTCGTGGCTGACATCCGAGACGCGGTGTCGGCCTTCAAGCTCCTGGCCTAAGAGGTTTGGGGTGAGACGGTTCTCGTAGACAGTCGTTAGCAGGGAGGACGCATGGGGCGTCGTGTCTACATCGAAGAAGCAGAAGCGTCGGCGGTTCACGGCGGAGTTCAAGGCTGATGCCGTGCAGCTCGTGGTGGCTGGTGGGGGTCGTCCGATCAGTCAGGTCGCTGGTGAGTTGGGTATCGGTGAGTCCTCGTTGAGTTACTGGGTCAAGGCTTGTCGGGTTGAGCACAGTGGTCCGGGTGCGTTGGGGCTGGTCGAGGCCGCGCGGATGGCGGTG
This sequence comes from Nocardioides sp., assembly GCA_051657765.1. Taxonomy (GTDB): domain Bacteria; phylum Actinomycetota; class Actinomycetes; order Propionibacteriales; family Nocardioidaceae; genus Nocardioides. Next base: position 1,403 of record JBOFLH010000613.1, read on the forward strand.
TTGGAGGCCGAGAATCGGCGGTTGGCCGAGGAGAACGAGTTCTTGAAAAAAGCCGCGGCCTTCTTCGCCAGGACGCAGTCGTGAGCGAGAAGTTCACGCTGATGGCGGCGGAGAAGGCCAATTATGCGATCGGGTTCATGGGCAGGTTGTTGGGGGTGTCTCGGGCTGGGTACTACGCCTGGGTCCGGCGCGGGGGCACCAGCCCGACTCCGGGGCCACGGGCGCGGCGGCGTGCGGAGGTTGCCGTAGCGGTGGCGGCCAGCCACGAGCGCTCTCGTGGGGTCAATGGGCACCGACGGGTCCGTGTCGATCTCGTCGACGACGGCGTGGATGCGTCGGTGTGGTTGGTGCGCTCGACCATGCGCGAGCTCGGCTTGTTCGGGGTCCAGCCACGTCGTAGGAAGCGGACCACGATTCCTGCCGTCGACGCCCGGGTGCGTCCTGACTTGATCCGACGCGACTTCGCCGCCACCGCACCAGGTACCAGGCTCGTGGGGGATATCACCTACCTACGCACTGACCAGGGGTGGCTGTACTTAGCGACCGTGATCGACTTGTACTCGCGGATGGTGGTGGGCTGGTCGATAGCCGACCATATGCGCACCGAGTTGGTCGCCGACGCGTTGCGGATGGCCCACACCCACGGCCACCTCACACCCCCAGATGCCGGAGGCCGGGCGCAGGCGGTCTTTCACTCCGATTATGCCGAGCTTTGCGTTAAGCCGAGGAGCCGTGGTTTCGCCTGTGCTGGTGGGGTTGGCTGACTGATTCCTCGGCTTAAGGAGCCGTGGTCTATGGCTAGCGTCCGCTGTATCTGATGCCCCTATGGGAAGGAGACGGCGATGGATACGACGGTCACTGGGATCGCTGAGGTTGTTGTCGCTGAACTGCGTACGGCCGGCTACATGGAGTCGACGATCGGTCAGTATGAGAAGTCGATCAAGGCGCTGACGCGCTTTGTTGAGGATCGTGGCGGGACCTACACACCCTCGTTGGGTGCGGCGTTCGCGACGCTGACGACCAGCCCGCGCACGGGCCGCTTCAGTGCCCAGCGCAGGTTCGGCTACGGCCGGCTGGTCAGCGTGTTCGACACCTATGTGAATACCGGCAGGGTGGAGTTGGCGGTCCGCAAACGTGGTGGCGGCGGCGCGCAGCTCGAGTCGGCCGCGTTCACCGCACTGAACAGCGCGTGGGAAGCCGACATGGACGAACGCGATCTCGCGCCAGCCACACATGCGGCCTACGGCCGGGTCGCCCGTGGCTATCTGGTCTTCTTGGAAACTCACGGGGTCGACTGTCTCGACGACGCTGATGGCGCCAGCGTGCTGGCGTTCTTGGAATCGTTGTCTCCCCGGTGGGCGAAGTCGTCGCTGTTCTGGTTGGTGTCGAACTTCCGTCCATTCCTGAAGTTCACCGGCCGCACCGATCTGGTGGACGCGGTCAGCCTGGCCGGGGTGAAGCGGTCCCACGCGATCTTGCCGCTGCTCAGCGACGATGACGAACGACTGGTGATGCAAACATGTACCGCGGCCGCGGTGAGCGCACGTGACGCGGCCATCACGCTGCTGGCGTTGACGACAGGCCTGCGGGCCTGCGACATCGTCGCCCTGCGGCTGGCCAACATCGACTGGCGAGGACAGAGCCTGGGGATCGTGCAGCAGAAGACGAACAACCCGCTGACGGTGCCGCTGACCGGGTTGCTGGTCGCCAAACTCGCTGACTATGTACTGGACCAGCGGCCCGCCTCGGGCGATGACCATGTGTTCCTGCGGTCGGTGGCACCCCACGTCCGCCTGTCCGATCACGCCTCGGTCCACCGGGTGATCACCAAGGTGTTCAGCAAGGCCGGCCTCATCGATGTGAGGGCCGGCACCCGGTTGCTGCGCCACAACGCCGCGTCCAGGATGCTGCGTGCAGCGGTGCCGCTGCCGACGATCTCGGCTGTGCTGGGCCATGCGGACCCGGATTCGACCAACCAGTACATGAGCGTCGATCAAGACCGGCTGCTCCAGTGTGTGCTCGAGGTCCCCGTAGGTGCTTTCAAGGGTGGGCGGTCATGAGCGCGCACGGCTTCACCAGCGCCTTCGCGGCCGACCTGGACGCCTACCTGATGTTCAAGGAGAAAATGGGCTTCTACGGGTCCTCGCGAATCTGGTACCTCAAGAAGTTCGACGCCTACTGCACCGCCCACGAGCGGGTCGTCTTCGACCGCGACACCGTCGAGGGATGGGTCACCGCACAACTGGGGACCACCAACAGTCGCTACCGGTCGTGGATGTCCTACATCCGCGACGTCGGCCGATGGCTTCAAGCCCACAGCAACAGCGCCGCCTACGTCTTGTCCGACCGATGGAAGGCCTCCTTCGTCCCAGCCCACCCGTACCTGCTGACCTCCGGTGAGATCGAGCGATTCTTCGCCGCCGCCGCACACCTTCACGCGCAGTCCCCGTGGCGGTGGCAGGCGGTCGCGTTCTTCACCCTGATGCACTCCTGCGGCCTTCGAACCGGGGAAGTCCGACAACTGCAGTGCGCTCACGTCGACCTGGACGCGGAGCGCATCGACATCGTGTGGTCCAAGGGCAACCGCAGCCGCCGGCTGCCCCTGACTCCCCAGGTCATCGATGTCCTCGCCGCCTGCGACCGGACAACACACAGGCAGTTCGGCAGATCGCGGCAGAGGTTCTTCTGCTCGGCCACCGGAAACGAGGTCACCACCGCGACCGTCGGTCAGATGTTCGGCCGCATCTGGGACCAGGCCGACCTGCCGCGGCTGGTCGGTGGGCAGCAGCCACGGCCCTACGACCTTCGACATCATTTTGCTTACGCCAACATCGAGCGATGGATGCACCAAGGCGCCGACGTGGCCGCGATGCTGCCCTACCTGGCGCGTTACATGGGACATGCGAGCATCGATTCCACTTACTACTACATCCACACCTCACCCGACTTCATGAACGCCTACGCCGATATCACCGGCAAGTCCCAGTCGCTGCTGCCAGAGGTCGGATTCGTATGAGACGCGACCCCGAAACCGGCGACCCGGACTTCTTCGGATTCGCCAGGGACTACCTGCACACCTACCTGCCCAAGGTCCAGCAGAGCTCACCGAAGACGGTCGAGGCCTACCGGATCAGCATGGAGTGCTTCCTCGACTACCTCGTTGATCACGAGCACCTCGAACGCGCGCAGGTCAGCTTCGACCACTTCGACCGCCAACACCTCAAACGCTGGCTGGCCTGGATGTCAGAGGAACGCGGTTACGCGCCGGCGACCGTCGCGCTGCGGCTGACCACCATCAAGACGTTCCTGGCCTACAGCGCCGACGAAGACATCACCCTGGTCGCGCTCGCCCAGGCAGCCAAGACCCTACGGGGACCAGCCATCCCCAAGAAGCCGATCGAGTACCTCAACGAATCCGAGACACGAGCCGTTCTCGCTGCCTTCGATGGCGCAACGACGAAGTCGCGTCGGAACCGGATGCTGCTGATCCTCCTCTACGACACCGCAGCCCGGGTTGGGGAACTCACCGCGCTGACGCTGCAGGACCTCTGCCTGAGCGAGCCCGGACACGTGCGGCTGAGCGGCAAGAGGAACAAGACCCGCACCGTCCCGCTGACCACCAAGGCAATCGAGCACCTGCAGGTCTACCTCAAGGAGTTCCACCCAGACCCGGACGTACTGCCCGCGACACGGCCGGTGTTCTACAGCCTGCACCACGGACAGCCCACAGCGCTGTCGGTCGACACCGTCGCAGCAGTGCTCAACCAGGCAGCACCCATCGCCCGCGCGGACTGTCCCTCACTACCCGAACACGTCCATTGCCACATGCTGCGCAAAACGAAAGCCATGGACCTCTACCAGCAGGGCATCCCATTGCCGATCATCATGAGGCTCCTCGGCCACGAGAACACCACGACGACAGCAGCGTTCTACGCCTTCGCGACCATCGACATGATGCGCAAAGCGATCAACGCCGCCACTCCCGCGATCGGCTCCCCGCCCGCCCAACGACTCACCGAAGACCAACTCCAAGCCCTCTACAGCCTCCGATAACCGCAGCCTCCCTTAAGCCGAGGAATCAGTCAGCCAACCCCACCAGCACAGGCGAAACCACGGCTCCTCGGCTTAACGCAAAGCTCGGCATAATCGGAGTGATGGATCGCTCCGTTGATCGGGTGACCCTGACGGAACCGCAACGCAGCGGCTTGGCGGATGGCGGATTCGACGAACCGGGTCTGCTTGTTGGTGGAGGCTTCCCATCCGATGATCGCGCCGGCGAAGGCG
>JBOFLH010000614.1:0-5450 GCA_051657765.1 Nocardioides sp.
AGCGAGGAACTCCCCGAACTCTTGATCGTCGGGAAACAGTTCGGGCGCGGCCCAATCGTGCGGAGTCGCTAGCGGCTCGACGTCGCGAAGGAGCGCATCGAGGTCGAGGAGGTCAGGCAGCGACTCTGGCTGCGCGGTATACGGGTTGGTCGTCATCGTCGTCCTCTCTCTCGTCAACTCCTCGCCTCCAGTGTGGCACGAGAACCCGGCCAAGCCTCGGGAACCACCACCCGGGCGGCGCGGGCCGCAAGCTAGGGCATGCACCAGTCGGCAGTTTCACCGGAGTCCCACCGCGACTCGTCAGGCACGCATCGCCGGCCTGTGACTTGCGGGGATCGGTGTGCAGGCGCGCGGGAGCAGGCGGAGTCATGGTTCGGGCTGTTGAGATGGCGCGCCGAATTTCTCTGCGAGTCCGGACCTCTGAGTTCTGCGGTGGATAGGGTTTGGGAAAGTCCGACTACGGGTTGGTCTGGTCGGTGCTGTGAGTTCGTGGAAGCCCTTGTTGGGGTGTCTTGGGAGGTGACTGGGTGCATGGATGCGGTGACGGTGATTGAGACAGCGGTGGCCGCTGGCGCGCTCGCTGGGGCAAAGGCGAGCGCATCGATGGCGGTGCGGGATGCCTATGCGGGTTTGAAGAATCTGATCCTGGGTCGAGTACGGGAGGTGCCGGGCGGAGCGGTGACCTTGGAGCAGTATCCGGAGGACACGGCGACGTGGCAGGCGCCGCTTCGGAAGGCGTTGGAATCCTCGGGTGCGAGCGCGGACGAGGCGATCGTGGCGGCCGCGCATTCGTTGTTGGCGTTGACCGACCCGGAGGGTAGCGCGGCGGGGCGGTATGTGGTGACGGCCTCTGGAGAGCGATCGGTCGCCGTGGGCGGAAACGTCGGCGGTGACATTGTGACTGGCGAGATTCAGCGTTGATCCTGGGTATCAGTGGTGGCTGAACATCAGGCCAAGAGTGTGGAGGCTGCAGGGGAGCAGTCAGCCGCGGTGGGCGGCCACGTTGCCGGTGATGTGGTGACAGGATCCAAGGTGGTTCACCAGCACCACCAGGGCGGTGGGGGGCTGTGGCCTGTTCGACGCGGGCGGGTTCCGGTGCTGGCGGATCGGTTCGTGGAGCGGCCGGAGTTGCTGTCAATGGTCGCGGAAGCGGCGACAGGCGGTACAGCGGTGGTGTCGGCGGGCACTTCGGTGGTCGCTGGTGATGGAGGTACGGGTAAGTCACAGTTGGCGGCTCGGGTGTGGGGTGAGATCGCTGGACCTGGCGGGGTGGATCTGGCGGTGTGGGTGAACGCAAGTACTCCGGAGGCGGTCGGGTCGGGGTATGCCGATGCGGCTGAGGTCTTGGGGTTGGTGCCTCCGGAGGGCGACCGGTCACGACTCGCTGAGGCATTTCTGGCATGGCTCGGTGGAACACCCCGGTCGTGGCTGGTGGTCCTTGATGATGTCCCTGACTTCGAGTCAATGGCCGGACTATGGCCACCGAGCAACGCCAGTGGGGGTGTCGTGGCGACTACCAGAGACCGTGGTCCAGGGATGTTCACGCACGGCCGGCAGCGAGTCGATGTCGACGTGTTCACTCCAGACGCGGCGTCCGGCTACCTGGCAGGCAAGCTTGCCGGGCTACCGTCAGCGGTGGCAGCGGAGGCCACGGCCTTGACTGAGGACTTGGGGCGGCTGCCGATCGCGTTAGCTCAGGCTGCAGAGGTGATTGCCTTCGAGGAAGGCGACTTGACCTGCGCTGACTACCGAGGGCTGCTTGCCGACCGATCGACGGCCTTGGCCGAGTTGTTGCCGGCTTCGACGATAGACCAGCATGGCGCCTCAACGGCAGCAGCTTGGTCGCTAGCGGTCGAACGAGCCGACCGCCTCGCGCCGGCCGAGGGAGCCTCGCGACTGGCTCTTGTGCTGGCGCACCTGGATCCCAACGGCATCCCAAGCGACGTCTGCACCACCTCCGCGATGCTCGCCCACCTCGGCCATCCAGAAGGCGACAACCTGGATCTAGCGCAGGCGCGTGCGGTGATGCGAGCGTTACGGCGGTTCAGCATCATCTCGCTCACCCCGAACGACGAAGCCGGTGATGTAGTTCGGATGCACGCGTTAGCGCAACGCGCCGGCCGCGACACCAACACCGCACTCGAGAACCGGAAAGCAGCGCGCGCAGCTGCGGGGTCGCTGGTCGAGGCGTGGCCAGAGATCGAGACCAGCCGGGCGGCCGGCCAAACGTACCGGGCCTGCGCAGCAGCACTCAGATCCTTGGTCGGAGATCTGTTATGGGAACCCGACGGCCATCCGCTGCTGTTCCGCGCCGGACAGAGTCTTGGCGAGAGTGGGCAGGTCGATGCGGCCATCGACTACTGGCAAACCATGCGCATCGATAGCATCCGAATCCTCGGACCCGACCACCCACAGACGCTCACCACCCGAAACGATCTCGCCTATTGGCGCGGCCAGGCCGGTGACGCGACTGGCGCGGCGACCGCATTCGAGGAACTCCTCACCGACCGACTGCGAGTCCTCGGCCCCGACCACCCACACACCCTCACCACCCGCCATAACCTCGCCTACCTACGCGGCCAAGCCGGTGACGCGACTGGCGCGGCGACCGCATTCGAGGAACTCCTCACCGACCGACTGCGAGTCCTCGGCCCCGACCATCCACACACCCTCGCTACCCGCAGCCACCTTGCCTCGTGGCGCGGCGAAGGCGGTGACGCGACTGGCGCTGCGACCGCGTTCGAGGAACTCCTCACCGACCGACTGCGAGTCCTCGGCCCCGACCACCCACACACCCTCACCACCCGAAACGATCTCGCCCATTGGCGCGGCCAGGCCGGCGATACTGCCGGTGCCGCCGCCGCGTTCGAGGAACTCCTCACCGACCGACTGCGAGTCCTCGGCCCCGACCACCCACACACCCTCACCACCCGAAGCCATCTCGCCTACCTACGCGGCCAGGCCGGCGATACTGCCGGTGCCGCCGCCGCGTTCGAGGAACTCCTCACCGACCAGCTACGTGTCCTCGGCCCCGACCACCCACACACCCTCACCACCCGAAGCCATCTCGCCTCGTGGCGTAAGCGAGTCGAATAGCCCTCGGCTGATCCCGAACTGCAGATAAGAGCGCGGCACCCATGTGTCCCGCTAATGACGACCGATTGGGCGAGGAGCGACTCTTGGGCTTCGGCTAGTTCAGCTTCGGGTCGACGAGATCGCGACAACGGCGGATTCCAGGCCTGGACTAAAGTGCGTCGCTTCGTTACCCGGCCCCGCTTCACCTGCCGAGATACGCAGCTGGGGCCGGCTGGGAGGCCCGTGCTGTCCGAGCCCGACCTGGGCGAGCTCAGCTCATATCAACTGGTCGCGCCATCGCGCGCAAGATTGCAGGTAGGCCGCCAGGTCGTTGTCCATGAACCCCTGGGAATCCCAATCTCGGGGGTCGGTGGGCGGGACAGCCAGGACATAGGCCCAAGCGGCCGAGCCGCCAGCGCGACTTCCGATCGGCCTGAGGTCGTAGATGTCGTTCTCGAATGCGTCCAGGATGCGCCATTCCCACTCAGTCAGATCGTGGATCAGCTCACCGCCAGCCGTGGAGTCAGGAGAGTCGACCAAACCGGGGTACACCTCACCGGCAAGCGCGACAACTCGCCAGCCCTCCACAGTCGCCGCCGTGCGCGCAGGGTTACGGCCGATGAGGACCTCCATCACCTCGGGGAAGAGGAGGCTGCCGTAGACGAAGAGCGGCATCGGCCTTGCAGCGGCCCGCGCGAGGCGCGTCCCGGGCTGTGGTGGCTGAGCCCACCTGGTCATCCCGGACCGCCCCACCGCAGGGTGAGAGCCTGGTTGGAAACCAGGCTCTGGCGGGAGAGGCCGATGACGATACCGGAGTCGTCCGAGTCCCAGAAGATACCATCGGCGGCTGAGACCTCGGAGCCGTCGGCGAGTTCCTCGGAAGCGGTGCAGAGCGCGAGCAGGTCGAGGCCGGCATGGGTGAGTCGCATGGTGAATTCCGCGGTGGGACGAACGATGGATGGTCGCCAATAGTGATCCTCGACGAACCGTCCGCCTGCTGCGCGATGGGCGATGGTTGTCGCTTCTCCCGGCATCAGGGCGGGGAGGATCTGGCAGGCGAACTTAGTCATGGATGCCGAGTCGTGGACGCGCTGGATCATGACGCGCCGGTCTTGGTCCGAGCCGGTCGGCACGATCTCGAGTTCGAGATTCCCGCGTGTGGTCTCGAACCACATCTCCCGAGGTAGCCGGGAGAACGGGTGGTTGGTTTCGTTGACGAGTTCGTGGCGGTAAGTGACCGTGGCCCAGCCGTCGGCCGCGATGTCGATGTCCACCGAGAGGCTGCGTTCGATGACCCACCCCGCCGGCTGAGCCGACTCGGGCGGGGTGCCGATCGCACCGCTCAGAAGCTCGAAGCGGGACTGCTCAGTCTCGGTGGCTTGTTCGAGAACTGTGTCGAGCGCTCGCTGGATCTCGGCCCGCGGGACAACCTCCGGCGCACTGTTCCAGTTCGCGACCGTGCGGGTCGCCGTACCGAGGCTCTCGGCAAAGGCTTCGTTGGTCATCCGGAGAGCCGCGCGCAAGGCGGCGGCATACGCGCCGGTCCAGCTCTCGACAACCGTCACCGCCTGCTCACGGTCCACGCCAGGACGGTATCCGATCGACCCGCCGAGTTGCACGGCCCCAACCCGCTCTTGACGCCAAAGACCGTACCGATGAACGGCCGGCGAGTTGCGTAGCAACTGCACGACGACCGCATCGCAATCGCATGGACCGGGACGCCGAAGCGATCTTGACTGGACGGCATGAACCACGTACGCCCGACCGGAACTAGATCCATGCCGTCGTGCCGAGCAACCCTCGCCGCGACGGGAAAAACTGCTGCGCCTCCGCTAAGGGTCTGGACCCTCCGGCCCCGACGTTCACACGTCTACAGTCTGCTCGCTCATTCCCTCACCCCTATTGCAGGCTCAAGCGGTTCCACGATGGCCGGCCTGCGGGTGAGGCGTGAGCGGAGTGCCGCGAAGGCGTCCGGGTGCGTGGTCCCATGAACACCGGATTCAACCCGCAGCGCCCGATCCCCTACGTCATCGCCGCCGAACCGGACACACCGACATGGGTCGAAGCCGTACGCCGCGCCGAAACCGACGACGGACTGATCGGAATCGACTGGATACGCCAACCCAGCCCCACATTCACCGACCACGTCCAGCAATCCCTCCTCGTCCGCCCCGACGGCCGCGTCGAACTCCACCCACCCGTCGTACTCCCCAGCGAACTCCCCGACATCATCCAAGCCGACGACTGGCTCGCCTACGCCGTACTCGCCGCCAACATCTCCGGAATACTCGGCCACGCCCTCGAAACCACCCGCACACTCACCCGACCCAAACCCACCTGAGACCAGCCACCGCTCAGCTGAGACAGACCTTCTT
>JBOFLH010000615.1:0-7445 GCA_051657765.1 Nocardioides sp.
AACGCACCCCACCTGGTCGCGCTGGTCCGCGCCGGCGCGACATTCGAGAAGGGCGTCCTGGTCGAACGACCCAACGAATCAGCAGGGGGTGATCAACAAGTCGCATGACACGCCATCCACAGGTCTTGACTATTGCTCCCCTTTGACGGAGTAGTGATGTCGTGCCAGGACTTGACCGTCGATGTTCCGAGAGCGGTTCGGGAGCACTTGCCGGCACGCCCCGGGCTCTCCGGAGCACCACATCCCTCCGTAGTACCAATCCAGGTTGGTCAGCCGACGATGCTTGTCAACGTTCCAGAGCTGGTTGAGCCGGTAGCCTGCATCCGCCGTCAGGTCCTCGCCACGACTCCGCGCCCGCACGACGCCGTGCCTTTCGGCCTCCATCGATAGCGCGAAGGGTTGAACGGCTTCTAGTGCCGCTATCCCTTTCGTCCCGTAGAGGTCTCCCACTGCGATGTCGCGCTGCTTGCCGCTCGCCCACTTGGCGAAGGCGCGCTCGTCCTCGTGGATCGGGAACGAGGTCGCTTGTTCCTCCGTCTCCGCGAGAGAGCCGAGATGTTGTTCTGCAAGGCCGTAGGCGACGGAGTCGAGGGCAGAGCGCAGGTTGTGAACGGCATCACCGACGATCGTCACCAGGTCAGCGGACGGTTGCCGCTGAATCCGTGCTCGGTAGATCACGACATTCGGTTCGTCTCCGGGTTCCTCCTCCACGACTACGGCCCCGGCACGCTTCAGGTCGTCGACAGCCGTCGAGAGAGCAGCGATGTGGACGCCCGCCCGACGAAGCTTCGCCCACCACGGGCGCTCCGGGTCTGACCACCAGACAAACTCCGCTGGCGGCGGCGACACCACCGTCTGGTCGGCTTCGTTCGAGTTCACCCTGACGACCGTAGCGATAGCACCGACCACGCTCAACAGGGAACTCGCGCCGCAATGCGCCGGCCTGGCCCAAGGTCGGCGACCCCTTGACCCCCAGATCGGCGAGAGTCGTGTTTCACGCTCATCTGTCGTCTACATCGGTGTGGATCAGTGGCGCCGCCAGGCCGGGCGTGTAGAGCGTTGGGGACAATTTGGGGACTACTTCCCGAGGGCCATCGAACGCCAAGTCGGCGTGCCCTATAGCTTGGTCCTTCGAGTGGGTCGTGGGGTATTCCGTTGGCGTCCTCGTAGCCCCACACCGCGCGGGCGTACCCGGCCCGGAACGGATCACCACCACGTGGGTGCTCACGTAGCCAACGGTGCCCTGTCTCCCCGCCCTTGGTTAGGCAGGTGAGACGGCCGCGCTCGTAGCCGTTGTAGTAGTTGGTCTCGGCTCGTCGTGGGTCATCAAACATGCGCTAGTCGAACATTTGTTCGATTCAATCAGGTATGACCGAGCCATGGTTCGCCCCCATTGCCTGTGTGTGACAGCTGGGAGCTGTGTTGGGGGTCAAGCGAGCCGCCTGTGTGGCCACGGAAACCGACGTGCTTGAGTACCGTTACTGGCGTGGGTTGCGGAGGAGGGTGCGTTGGCGGTTGAGTTGATGGTGCCGATGGTCCAGGACATGGTGTGGGCGCAGGTGATGCGCCCACGGATCCCATTGGTATACCTCGATCTAAACCATGTTGTTGCGCTGGCCAGAGTGCGTACCCGCCATCGGACGGCCCAACCCGCTTACCGCCGCCTGCTTGATGCGTCGATCCGCGCTGTTGGCGAACAACGGGCTATGTTCCCTATGAGCGAGTCTCATGTTTGGGAAGTCCTCAAGATCGCTGATCCGAGACAGCGTAGGGACCTAGCGGAGGTTCTCGAACTGATCACTCGCTTCCAGTACATGCTTGGTCGAGTCACTCTGGCTCAACTCGAATTTGAGGCAGGAATTGCCGCGATCACCGGTGAAGCGGCCGACCATGTCGGCTATCCGTTGCTCCAGCCTACGATGGGCCATGCGTTCGGCGTGATCGGCGGATTGAGGATCGTTGACGCAGACGGAAATGACGCTACCGGCGTGACTCGTCGGGAGATGGGCGCTGACGAATTCGGCCAGACTATGGCCGAGCTCAATCTTGAGTTTGAGCGACAGGCGCTTCGTGGGCCTGCAGATGAGGAGATCGATGATCTACGCGAAAATTATGGATACCGACCAGAGATTGCTCTTGAGAGCCACGAGAGTCGAGTAGCCTTCGAGCTGGCGACCACACGATTGCTAGACGAACACTCATCGTGGCGACGCGGGCGTCTGCGGGACTTCGTCGCGGCGCGAGAGTTCATCCACGAGTGGCTCGACATGTTCAACCAAGTCAAGCTTGATCGGATCAAGGCCGGTCGCACGGCGTTCGAGCCGACTGACGAAGAGATGCGGAAGCTCATGGGTGCGATGCCGCACGTCCAAGTAGCAATCAGCATGAAGACCCGGTTTCACCAGAACCCGAGACACAAATGGACGGCTAACCACCTTACCGACATTGATGCTATGTCGACTGCTTTTGCCTACTGTGACGTAGTGTTCACCGACAGAGAAGCACGCGCCGCACTCTTGGCATCACATGAACTTCAACAGCTCAACACCTTTACTCCTCGCAACGCCGACGAACTCACGGAATGGCTAGATGCACTCCCAACACTGATTGCACCCGAGATGCTGATTCCGCATCCACCTTCGCGCTCCCATCGGCGCGTCACACATTCTTTACCTGACTGAGCCCTTGCTTGGCGAGCATCAGGTCAACACAAACATCAATTGTTTCTGCGCGGTATACGATACCGAGGTCGATTGGCTCGTTGACTCGAACTAAGGTTGATGCTGGCAGTACAGTCACAACGGCGCCGTCGATCTGACTGGTATGTACTGCGGCAAGAATCCCCATGAGTATGTAACTGTTGGCTCTTTGGTCACCTAAAACTATCGCGCCGCTTCGATTCGGAGCGAATGTGTTGCCTGGCCGGTAGACTGGGCTGCCGCTTGACCCGCCAAATACGGATGCATCAATCAAAAAGGCGGGCTCACCACAATAGTCAACATAAGGTGGCGTTGCGGTTGTCCCACTCCTGGCGATGGGAAGAAAGTTGCTTGTGTCAAAGAGCCCAGCTGGATATCCGATAAATCCCACGTCAATGAGCGCATCCATGGGATCTCCCGAAACGGAGTAGGCATCCTCGCGGGTGAAGTTCTGCATGTACGGCTCGCCGCCAGCTTTGACCATGGTGGCCCAAACGTCATCCATAGGAATTACCGCTACATCGACACTGCTATTTGGGTGCCCAGCCCATGAATTTACGCCACCACCTGAAACAGTAACCTGCACTGACTTGCCGATGTCAGGGCCGAGGTTCGTGGCGAGCCGAGTCATGCGGAACGTGAGTGCTGTCGCATTTTGGAAGACATGCTTGTTGGAGACTACCACTGAGGTTCGGTTAGGGAATCCTTCCACCTGAATGGAATATAGGAAACCAGTGCCAGTCCATCGAACCCCTCCTGGCCCTTCTCCGGTGATCAACACCGTCGTGAAGAAAAGTCGTTCAGCCTGGGTATCTACTTCCACCATGCTCCTTTGTCGAGTCCATGCGCGAACGCTCTGTTGTCGGCTTCCGAGCGAACTAATCGTCGTCAAGTAGCAAAAGTAGGGTCTGGCCGTTTTCTGAGTCAGCTCGATTCCCGACTGTATCTTGGTCTTTTTGTTGCCGCTGCTGCTCGTAGATAGCCGCTATGGGAACCCCGGTTCCGGGAGCGTGGAGGCCAGGAATGTACCCCGACGGTCCGTATGTCATTGCTTCGGTCGCTTGAATAGATATTTTTGTTCTCGCCAGTCAGCGTAGTCCATATAGTTTTCATTTTTGTTTTTGTAGGTCATTCGAACTTTGACTTGAAGTGGTGGGCCTAGCAACTCCCAACCAGCTTCACCAAGCCTATTTATTATTCCAAATAAACTTGCACCGTCTTTTCCTGGTACTTCTAGTTCTCGGTACTCATCTTGGCCGGGCTCGACAAGCCAGTACTTGCTATTCGTATCAAACTGTGCGTCACGACTGCGATGTAACTCTAGGTATTCCCACTGCAACATAGTGCCAATAGTACGCCCAAGACGGCAGGTGTTCGAATTTCCTGCGCTCCTCCCCGACCCCTACACACGGCGCTCGGGACTGATAGGAAGCGCGGCGGTCACACCAGAGGCGACCGAGATCGTGATCTGGCTCGGACCGAGGTACTTGCGTACGAACGGATGGTTCTCGACCTCACCCACGTTTGCCCAGGCCCAACGCAACAACGTGAGCGCCCGCGAGGAGTCTTCTTCATGGCTCGCAAGGAAGCCTTCCAGCGTTGCCGTCAACGGCGCGGCCTCAGGATACCTACTGCCGATTCCGGCAAGTTCAGCCGTCCGGCCACCAACCGTCGCCTTGTACAGCTCCTTCTCCCAGGCCGGTGCGAGCACACCCGGCTTCACCGGACGCGGCGGACTCATCACCGGGACCGGTCTGGCTGTTCGTCGCGACGATGAGACGCTCCTGGTGCCAGAAATACCGGTCCTTGGCACACCAACTGTGCGCGTCACACGACCTGACGCGGTCCTCGTCACCCGCATGCCACGCCCGCCAACCGACGTGCTCACGTCGCTCTTGCTGACCGTCATCCGAACACCCGGCATTACCTTGAAACTCTTCCTCGCCCGAAAACCCATACCCGGCAGCCTACGTCGCCGCCGGGCACTCCGTTGCCCGTTCAGTCAACCCCCTTTCCAAGTCCTCACATGCCTGTTCGTGGCCGTATTCCCGGCGGTCCTGAGCGCAGATATTGCCCGCGTTGCGGGCTACGAACAGTCGCGTATGTCCGTGAATGAGACTAGAACTGAGACTATGGGCGCGGCCTAGTCCGGGATGGCTGTGCAGCGGGATCCTATCGACGAACCGGAACGTTTGGGCTCCTACGGTCACACCCAAGTCCTCGCTGGGCTCGGTGAGGGTATCGCGGTGGTCGTAGTGATGCCGAGGGTGGCGACGAGCTTGTCCATCCGGCGCGTTGAGACACCGAGCAGGTAGCAGGTCGCCACCACGCTGATCAGCGCTGCCTCGGCGCGCTTCTTGTGCTCCAGCAGCCAGTCGGGGAAGTAGGAGCCCTGGCGGAGCTTGGGGACCGCGACATCGATGGTGCCGACCCGGGTGTCGAGGTCGCGGTGGCGGTAGCCGTTGCGGGAGTTCACCCTGCCATCGATGAGAAGTCGTTTCGCCCAATGGTTCGTGAGGTGAGTTCGCACGTTAGTAGGATGGGCTCAAGTGCGGAGACGAAACGCTCCTGATCCGCGCGGTTGTGGTTTGACCGTCGGGTTCAGTGTTTGCAGAACCAAAGTAATTAAAGATGATCGTTGACTCGATCACGGAAGGAGCAAGGAGAATTTGGTTCATGTACGGATCTGAACAGCGGAAAAGGCCACGAAAGCTCCGGAGTAGTGCATATCAGAACATCAGTCGTCGTCGGTATGTTGCTGCACCCCCTGTACGAGTCACCGCGAGTATGCCGATGGCTCGCACACCACCATGGTGGGCCCGCGATCTATTGATCGCGCTGCTGGCGGGGCTAACCCTCCTTGGAATTCAGTCCATTTTGGATGAGCGACGCGAGCGATCCACCCGACGGCTTGAAAATGTTCGGTTCGTCCGTGAACGAGCTAGTCCGGTAACCACCGATCGGCCGTTCGCCGGCATGGACCTCGCGCACCAGAATCTTCGTGGCCTCTTTCTATCCGGCGCCGACTTTCGCGGTGCTAATCTTTCCGGTGCGGACCTCAGCGGCGCCAACTTGATCGGAGCAAAGTTCGGCAATGCAAACCTACAGTCCGCTAAATTCGTAGGCGCCGACCTGTCGGACGCGAAATTCGTCAACACAAACCTTAAGTCTACAAAATTTGTCCGCGCTAACTTGACGACAGCGAGATTCGGGAGTGCACGTATTGATGCGGCAACGGATTTTTCATTGGCCACTTTAACTTCTGCTCGATTCTCGCGCACCGACCTCAGCCATGCTGACTTCACGGGTCTAGACGAGGACCAGCTTCCGCAGGCCGATCCAAACGCCTCGCGTGAAGGTTTCATCGCGTGCTCAGACAACGGGCCGATCTGGCCAAAAGGTTTCGATGTACCTTGGCCTTCGGTCATAGTCCAGGATTATTGCTTCACACTGCGACGACCGAAAAAGGAGGAATTTACTTCATACGAATGGAGCGTAGTCGAACAATTTCGGGGAAAGCCGTCAAGTGTTGACCCGGTTGACCGTCCGGATTGGAACGAAATCGCTGCCTATCTGCGCGAACGGCCTGGAGTTTGGATTAAGGTTGAGAACGCTGCTAGGTTTCGCGAAAAAATACAACGCCGCGAAATCCCCTGGTTTGCGGTCGGAGTCTGGGATGTGTTGGTAAATAGAAACACGATGTATGCAGGTGCAGATACGACCTCGCTGTACATCAGATATGTTGGAGCCTACTGACGTAGGCCCGACCTTTCAGCTTTCCAATCAGCCGACTGAGGTCGGACCGGGAGACGCTCAGATAGCTGATCGGCTTGTGAAGCTGATCCCAGGGTTACCGCCGAACTCTCAAGGCGTGATCGATCTTGTCAAGGAGCTTCTCATGAAAACTATTTGACGCCTCGAACGTCTCCATGACTCCGTGCGTGATTTCGTTCTCTCGGATTTCTATCAGAAACGCTAGTTCGCTTCGATCGCCCTCGTCGAATAGGTAGCTGTATCTATTGTATAGCCTGGTTATGTCGCCGACTTGTTCGGCAAGCTTGTCTATGTACTCCCTTGTAGCAGACTCGCTCTCCCGGGTTCCGCCAATCTTGAGAAAAAGAAAGTCTCTGTTAAATTCGCTAATAATCGCCCATACGGCGTCCCTAAACTCCACTAGCTTCTGAAAGAGATACCTATCACGACTCAGGTTGTTCTCTAGGAGCACGATTTTCTCATGGGATTTTCTATTACTAATAACCGTGTAGATTGCAGCGAAAGTCGAGAGGATTGCAGAGGCCACGGCGACGCCGTGGCCTAGATTATCTGAAGTGTAGTTCATACTACGGTTCCTTATAGATTAGGACGCCGGCATGGAAAGTAAAGCTGTGCCCCTGCCATCGATTCGGACCTCGGGAGAATCGGATTCTATCCCGGAATGTTTCCGAGTGACAGACCTATGCTCTTCAATCGGGGGCGGATCTTCCTGAGGCCATTGGGCTCGGTTCGGTCATCGGCGACTCTCCGTCGCACAGGCACGAGTTCGACCGTTCATCCGTCGGGCCGTGCGCCCGCCGTCGGGACCTCCCGCCCACAGACACCCCTCCCGTCCACACCCGTGTCCGCAGCGGTCTAGGCACTGGCGGCCCATTCACAAGACGCGCCAGCCGAGGCCGGCCGCCCGGGAGCCCGTCAGGGCGGGAGGGTGGCGGCTGTCCTGTGGCGGCGGGGCGTACAGCCCCGCGACGC
>JBOFLH010000616.1:0-4480 GCA_051657765.1 Nocardioides sp.
GCAGGGCAAGGCGCTCCTGGCGGCTGTACGGGTCGAGGAGCCGGCCCTCGAAGCGTTCTTCGGGTGCGTCTATTACGCGGCGATGCGGCCTGGTGAGGTCCGCAACCTTCGCCGGATCGACCTGGATCTACCCGCGAAGGGATGCGGTGAGGCGGTGTTGCACGGCTCCTATCAGGACTTGGGCAAGGGCTGGACCGACGCCGGCACGCTCGGTGAGGAAAGGGCGCTCAAGCACCGCGCGCGCACCGCTACTCGGCCTGTGCCACATCCTCCGCGCCTGGTAGCGCTCCTGCGGGACCACCTTGACACCTTTGGCACAGCCTCGGGGTGGCTGTTCGTGACCAGGACCGGGCCGCTCGGTCGCCCGCTGGCCGTCCGGTTGGCAAGGCCGGTACCGCTGGCGACTGTGAACCGCGTACTCAAGGTGGCCCGGATCAAGGCTCTGAGTGAGGCCGAGCAACGGTCTCCACTGGTGCGGCGGACCTACGATCTCCGTCACGCCGCAGTGTCCACGTGGCTTGCCGCCGGCGTACCTCCGACCCAGGTGGCGGCCTGGGCCGGGCACAGCGTCGCCGTCCTGCTCAAGATCTACGCCCACGTCATCGACGGACAAGCCAACGCTGCCATGCGCCGAATCGACAGGGCACTGAATGAGCCCGACAGGACGGACGCCGGGCGAAACTCGGGCACAAATGAGGCACAGAGACCCGTAGACGACTGATGACGGTCGGGGAGGGCCGGACAGAATGAAAGTAGCCCTGACCTGGGCGAACACTAGGTCAGGGCCACTCTTTGGCTGGCGCGCCTGTAGGGATTCGAACCCCAAACCTTCTGATCCGTAGTCAGATGCTCTATCCGTTGAGCTACAGGCGCCAGCCCCGTCAGCCATGACCGGGACTGACTGAGAATAGCCGACCGCGCGGGCATCTCGAAACTCGTTGGCTCCTGGCCGCTACCTCGTGACGCCGTCGGCGTACCGGTGACGGTTGCGACCCCGGCGGTCGAAGGCGGTCGCCGTAGGCAAACCGGCCCGGTCGTGGTGCGGTCGTGGGATCGTCCCGCGCTGGCACGCACTGGCACCGGTCCGGCGGTGGATCGGTGCGCGCGACACGCCGCCATAGAAAGAAAGCCCTGTCTATGGGTCCCCGAACTCGAAACCTTCCGATAGAGTCTCCTGCTTGGGGGGTCTGAGACCCGAGGGGGCGCGAGCGGAGCCGTGCGCCTAAGCTGTGTCCGACTGACATCTATGCCCGCAGAAGGTGGTTACTCCTTTGAACGCGAGAGCACGCAAATCGCTAGTCGCGGCGTTTGCCGCGTCAACGTCCGTGATGACAGTGCTGGGGGTGACCGGGGCCACCGCGTCCGCCCCTGACGCTCAGCCGGCCGAGCCCGCGCCGATGGCCAAGCCAGGCCTGCTTTCGAAGCACATGGGCAAGCTCTCGGTCGGTCTCGATCGCGACAGGGCCGCCCGCCAATCCGTGTTCGTGCGCTTGACCGGCCGGGGTGCGGCCGCCGTGGCCAAAAGAGAGTCCACCACCACCGCGGCCCGGGAGGCGGCCGACGACCTCGCGGCCACCGTCAACGATCGTTCCGATGCGGCGCTCAGCGACGCCAAGGCAGCCGACGACAAGGCCAAGCGACTCTTCACGGTGTCCAACGCGGTCCCGGGCATCGGCATGGAACTCAACGCGGACGCCATCGAAGCGTTGGCTGAGCGTGACGATGTGGTCAAGATCTCCCGCATCTACCCGAAGAAGCTGGCCAACGCGAACTCGGCCACGTTGATCAAGGCGGTCAACAGTTGGAAGTACGCCGGCGGCACCGGCGAAGGAGTCTCCATCGGCGTCATCGACGACGGTCTTGACTACACCCACGCCGACTTCGGTGGCGTCGGCACGCCGGAAGCTTACGAAGCCGCTATTGCCGACGAGACCGCCGCCGGCTGGCGTGAGAGCCTGCCCGCCCTCGGCCAGGCCAAGGTGGCTGGCGGATATGACTTCGTCGGCAACGACTACGACGCCGACCCGGACTCCGATGTGTACCAGCCCGTTCCCAACCCCGACCCCAACCCGATCGGATGCGGCCAGCACGGCACACACGTGGCCGGTTCGGCCGGTGGCTACGGTGTCACTGCGGAGGGCAAGACCTTTGACGGTGACTACGCGACGCTGACACGAGACGACCTGCTGGAGATGAAGGTCGGGCCGGGCATGGCGCCCGAGTCGACTCTGTATCCTCTCAAGGTCTTCGGATGCGACGGCTCGACCGATGCGGTCATCCCGGCCCTGGACTGGGCGCTCGACCCCAATGGGGATGGTGACTTCTCCGACCACCTTGACATCGTGAACCTGTCCCTCGGCAGTGACTACGGTGTGGTGGACGACCCGGAGAACGACGTGGTCGACGCGCTCACCGCCCAGGGCGTGCTGTCGGTGATCTCGGCCGGCAACAATGGCGACCTCACCGACACGGCTGGCTCGCCGGGCAACGCGGTCAGCTCGCTAGGTGTGGCGAGCACGGTGGATGCCTATCAACTAAGGGACGGATTGACCGTGGACGCTCCGGCGAATCTGGCCGGAGTTGAGGCGGGGCAGTTCTCGTCCTCCTACGACTGGGCAAACAACGGTCCCACCGGTGCGCCGGTCAGCGGTGAGGTGGTGGCCATTCCCGGCGACAATGCGGACGGCTGCGATCCGTTGTCGGCTGAGGACGCCGCTGCGGTGGCCGGCAAGGTCGCCTGGCTCGAATGGGATGACGACGACGCCACGCGTCGGTGCGGTTCAGCTACCCGGTCGGGCAATGTGGTCGCCGAAGGTGCGATCGGCGCGGTGTTTACCTCCAAGCTCGACGTCTTCGGCGCTGGCATCCTCGGCATCGAGGACATCCCGGTGTTGCAGCTGCCCAAGGACGGCACCGACAAGCTACGTCCCGCTGCGGAAGCTGGGACTCTGCAGGTGACCTTCGACGGCGCCCAGGCGGCCAGCATCGCGGACGTCGACTCAGGTTTGAACGACACCATCTCCAGCTTCACCTCCCGTGGCACGCACGGATCGCTAGGCGTGATCAAGCCGGATGTGGCGGCGCCTGGCGACACCATTGCGTCGGCCGGATCGGGCACGGGGGACGGCGTTCTGGTGCTCTCCGGCACGTCGATGGCCGCCCCCACTGCGGCGGGTGTCGCCGCGTTGGTCAAGGCGAATCACCCCGAGTGGAAGCCTAACAAGGTCAAGGCTGCGGTGATGAACACCGCGGGACACGACCTGTGGACCGGCAAGAGGAAGTCCGGACTGCGCTACGGCCCGGCTCGCGTGGGTTCCGGGCGGGTGGACGCCTTGCGCGCGGTGTCTACCTCCGTTATCGCCTGGTCACCAGGGCCGAAGTCGCCCGTGTCGGTCTCGTTTGGCGTTGTTCCGGTTCCCGTAGACGGCGGTACCGTGGTACAGACACGCAAGGTCAAGGTGGCCAACACCAGCAAGCGCCCGGTAGAGGTGTCGTTGAGCTATGAGTCGATCAACTCCGCATCCGGTGTCAGCTACTCGGTCTGGCCGCGCACGCTGACCCTAGATGGCAAGGACACCAAAGCGGTCCGAGTCACCATGAAGGTCCGGCCGACCTATCTGCGGCATGAGATCGACCCCACCATGGATATGAAGCAACTCGACCTTGCTCGCCAGTTCGTCTCGGATTCATCCGGACGACTGCTGGTGACACCCGCCGGCAAGCGGGCCCTGCGGGTCCCGGTCTTCGCGGCGGCCAAGCCGGTCTCCACCACCACTGGCACCGTCGAGGACGGGGTCATCGTGCTCAACGGTCAGGGAGTCGATCAGGGATCGAGCTCTTCGGGATATGTCTCGCTGGCGTCGGTCCTGCAGTACGGCGCCTCCAGCGGCGTGTTGCCTGAGTGCGCGCCGGGCCAGGTCAGCGGCTGCGCGGACACCAAGAGCGAGCGAGCGGGCGACTTGAAGTATGTCGGCGCGGGCAGCAGCGGCGAGTGGTTGTGGTTCGGCATCGCGACTCGCGGCGAATGGGCCACCGTCGGCAACACAATGTCTCCCTACGTCGACTTCGACGTGGACGGTGACTCAGTTCCCGACTACGAGACCTACGTCCAGAACGTTTCCGGGACCGACGTCCTGGTCGCGTTCACCATCGATCTCAACACCGGCGACACGGTGGATATCGAACCGGTCAACTTCAACCTCGGCAACGTCGACACCAACGTCTTCGACTCCGACGTGATCTTGTTGCCGGTGCTCAAGGAAGCCGTCGGGGTGCCGCTGGATGGCACGAGCGCGCCGATCTCCTACTCCGTGGGCACCTTCAGTGGATACACCGGCGAGGACATCGATTCGGTCGATCCGGTCGAGTTCGACGCCGGCGCGCCGGCGTTGGCCACCGGGCCGCCGCTTCACATCGACGCCGACAATGCCAGCATCGCGTACACCACCACCGGTGACGAACCAGTCAAGGCGCTGCTCAT
>JBOFLH010000617.1:0-7421 GCA_051657765.1 Nocardioides sp.
CCCCCCCCCCCACCGCATAGTTGGCGTCTACCTCCAGGCACCGCGGTCCAGTCCGGCGATCGGCATTCCCGTATGCTCAACCAGTGCCCATCGACGGTAACTCTGCGTCTGCCGGGGACCCATTGACCCGAAGCCTCTCCGCCGCGCTGGCGTCATCTCCCGACGATCAGATTCTTCGGCTTCACTTGGCCGAGGTGCTGTATGCGCAGGGCCGCTACGCCGAGACCATCGAACACTGTTCCGCGTTGGTGCAGCGGTCCACGGCCAACCGCCCGGCGCTCGAGCTGTTGACTCGGGCCACCAGCGCCCTTTCGGCAGTGCCGGAGTCTGAGCCTGAGTCCGGGCCGGAGTCCCGGCCTGACTCTGAGCCTGAGTCCCGGCCGGACAGGTCGGGGCCGGACAGGTCGGGGCCGGACAGGTCGGGGCCGGACAGGTCTGAGCCGAGAACCGACTTCGACTGGTCGGCCGCGGAGTCTGACCTGGAGACCGTGATCGGCCCGGCGTTCGTTACCAGTGATTCGGCGGCGGCGGCCCCCGTGGTCGAGGACGTCGAGACCCCCAGCGTCACGCTGGCGGATGTTGGCGGCATGGCGACCGTGAAGCGCCGATTGGAGGTGGCGTTCCTCGGACCGATGCGCAACCCGGAGATTGCCCGCGCCTACGGCAAGAGCCTCCGAGGCGGACTGCTGCTCTATGGTCCACCCGGCTGCGGAAAGACCTTCGTGGCTCGGGCGTTGGCCGGTGAGCTCGGCGCTCGATTTTTCCCGGTGAGTCTGCCGGACGTGCTGGACATGTACTTGGGGCAGAGCGAACGGAATCTTCACCAGTTGTTCCAGACCGCGCGGGCGCACACGCCGTGCGTGCTGTTCTTCGATGAGGTTGACGCGTTGGGTATGCGCCGATCAAGTCTGCGCGGGGATAGCGGGATCCGGACGGCGGTCAATCAACTGCTCACCGAGCTGGATTCCGTGTCCGGCAACAACGATGGGGTTTTCGTGCTGGCCGCCACGAACCATCCGTGGGAGATCGACGTGGCCCTGCGGCGACCGGGCCGATTCGACCGCATCGCCTATGTGGGCCCACCAGATCGGGAGGCTCGCGAGTCGATCATCCGCTACCACCTCCAGCAGCGGCCGATCGAGCGCATCGACCTCACCGCGATCGTTCGAGCGACCGAAGGGTATTCCGGAGCGGATCTGGCGCACCTGGCCGATAGCGCGGCGGAGCTGGCTCTCGACGATTCGCTGCGTTCGGGCCAGATGCGATCAATCCGCATGGCTGATATAGAGACGGCCCTGACCGAGACGCAGCCGAGCACCGGTGCCTGGTTCACTACCGCGCGCAATGTCGCCCAGTTCGCCAATGAGGACGGCTTGTATGACGAACTGGTGGCCGACCTCAAAGCGCGGAAGCTGATG
Source organism: Nocardioides sp. (assembly GCA_051657765.1). Classification (GTDB taxonomy): domain Bacteria; phylum Actinomycetota; class Actinomycetes; order Propionibacteriales; family Nocardioidaceae; genus Nocardioides. The sequence continues at coordinate 1,419 of JBOFLH010000617.1, forward strand.
TGAGCTGCCGCCATGGCGACGTTCGACAATCCGCCCGAGGAGCAGTCAACCAGCCGGGACCGGGCCCGCCCGGGCTCCACCTGGCCAGATTCGACCGGCCCAGATCCGGCCGGCCAAGACCCCACCGGCCCCGAGGCGCTGATTCAGCGCGGGCAGACACTGATTGACCTACATCGAGGCAAGGAAGCCTTGGTGTTTCTCCGTCGGGCCGTCGCAACCTATCCCGACAGCGCCGATCTGTGGGCGACTCTGGGTGGCGCCGCGCTCAGTGTGGGTGAGCACGACCAGGCCCTCGACGCCGCCGCGGAAGCTGGTCGGCTGTGCCCGGATCACAGTTACCCCTGGATCCTGCGTAGCTTCGCGTTGCGCAAACTCGGCCGATGGGACGCCGCCGGCGACGCAGCGCAAGAGGCGATTCGGCTGGATCCGGACGATTGGCAAGCGCACGTCGAACTCGGCCGCGCACAACGCGCTACCGGCGGACCTGCCTTGGCGAGCGCCCTCCGAGCCGTCGAGCTAGCCCCAGCCGAACCCGAGACCCACTATCTGCTCGGCGCGGTTTACGGCGACGCCTCGGAGAACGACAAGTCTCGGGAGTCGTTTCACCGGGTCCTTCAGCTCAACCCGGAACATGCCCTTGCGACTCAAGCGATAGCGGTCCTCGACCTGCGCCTGGCGCGAACCGAGGATGCCATCCGCGGGTTCGCCGCGGCCGGCGCCCTCCGTCCGACCGACGACATGAACACCGAATGGCATCTGGAACACACGGTGTGGAACGCGATCGGCAACGTGATGGTCCTAGTCCCGGTCTGCACCATGCTCTATTGTCTCCTCGGCGTGCTGTGGTGGAATCAAACCTGGCCCGTGGCTCTCGGGCTCGGCGGCTGCGGCGCCACCTTCGTGGCACTGATCATGACCGTCGGGCCAGTCCGCGCGCTTGCTCCGTCGCTCCGGCAGTTCCTGGCCCGGCTGCTGACACGACGCCCCTGGTTGGGTCGAACGGTCGCGCTCCTGGTGGTGGCTGGCGCGCTTCAACCAGTGGCGCTGGCCAGCCACGCCACGTCGGCCGGTGCGGTGCTGACGGCGGTCAGCTGGCTCGCCTTTGCCGGCGCCGCGCTGACCCGCGGCAAGGGAGTACGCCACCCGCCGCGCGCGTGACCTCGACGCCAACATCGGCTGGCGAGTCGGACCACATCGCGCGATGCTGCTACTCAATCCAGTGCAACCAGCCCAAGAACCACGGCTACCAGATCCCAGCCGGCGACGAGTCGATTGACGTGTCCGAGCGGTATCGCTCCCATCGGCGAACTGAGCCAGCCATCGGTATCCGAGGTTCGCGCTCGGTGCCGCCGTAGGACGAGGGCGGGTGCGAGTAGCACCAGGAGAACACCGGTAGCTAGCGGTGGGCCGAGGATGGCAATCGCGCCGATCGCAACGGCGAGCAGGGAGATCATCGCCGGCGCGAGGACGAGCCGGGGGGACATCTCGGCATAGGTGCGGCGGAGCGCGGGCGCATCAGCCCATCGATCAGCCGACGCGCCGGTGAGCACGGCCACTGCTCCCATCGCGAGCAGGGCGACGGTGACCGCTCCATCGGTAGACCAGCTCTCGGTGAGGCGGTGCGCCAGGTAGAGCGCGGGCACCGACAACACCGTCGTCGGGCCGGCTTGCCGAACGAGGAGGGTGGCCACCCGCGTGAGGGTCGGACCAGCGTTGGGCGGCACGCTGCGCGGCAGGAGGAGCCGTTGGCCCCCGAGGCGTTCGCCGACCTGACGGGCGACGCTCCCATCCAGGAGCACCACACTGGCGTGCATCGCCCACCGCTGTTCGGCCGCGCGGACCAGCAGCCAGCGCGGTGGCGCATCGGCGGGCGTGGTGACCAGTCGTCTCCGGCCGCCCCAGCCGAGGGCAACGACGGCGGCTACGGCCAGGCCACCGGCCACCGCCCGGTCGCCGGCCGAAAGCGCCACCAGCGCCATGGCGGTCATCGCCAGTGCCCTGGAGCTGGCCGTCAACAGTTCTCGGGCATCGCCGTACTCGCCCACCAGCGCGAGAGCGGAGAGCATCACCAAGACGGTGAGGAACAGCGCGCCCCCTCGGAGGTGATTCGTCATCGCCGGCAACGGGGCAACCACCGCCGTGAACGCCACCACCACGGCAACGATCGACGAGCCGAGCAGGTACCGTGCGCCGAAGCCGGAGTGAACCGGCGCGTCGACAGTCTCACAGTCGTCCCATTGGAGCTCCGCGCGGGACCTCGCAACCGGTCCGATGTGAACATTCGCCGCGAGCCACACCCCGGCCAACCCGGTGAGCAGCCCGGCGTGCAGTGTGCCGGCGTCGTGACCGCTCTGCTGCCATGAGACAAGCAGCTCCGTCAACGCGACCGACCCGATGCCCCACAGCGCGCCGGCTACCAACGTCCCCGTCACGACAGTGGTGGTGACGGCCTCCCACCGCGACATCCTCACGACATGACCGTCAGCTCACCGCGCGCCAAATGGTGCCGCCGAGTGTTCGGAAGGCTGGCCAGAGTCTCGTCGTGCGTGGCGACGAGGACGGCGCCACGACTGGCGAGGTCGGCAAGGAGGGCCGCGACGGCAGGCACCACCTCCCGATCCAGGTGTCGTTCAGGCTCGTCAACCAGCAGAACCGACCATTCCCGAAAGCTGGCGCTGGTCAGTGCGCAGCGCTGGCGCTGTCCAGAACTGAGAGTCATGGGTAACCGATCGAGCAGGAGATCCGCACCTAGCCGCGCCAGAGCCGTCTCAGCGTCGGCGCGGGTGAGGTCCGGTGCCAGCAGGCGATAGTGGTCAAAGACGGTGAGTGTGGGGAACCAGGCAAAGTCGTCGAGGACCCCGAACACCGCCCGCCAGTAGCGCCGGCTATTCGGTGAGATCGCCTGGCCGTGGAGAATCACCTCGCCACTATCGAATGGCTGGGCTCCGGCGAGGCACCCTAGGAGCGTCGACTTGCCGGAGCCGTTGTCTCCGGACAGGACGGTCAGGACTCCGGTTGGCAGCTCGAGGTCGAGGTTGTCGAGCACGACGGTCTGGCCGAAGGACTTTCGCAGGCCGCGAACCATGAGCGCCGGCTCAACCATGGTCGCAATACCAGCGTCGAACAGCCATTTACACCTCCCGGTTCGACAGAATCTAGGGGTTGGCTCGGTGGTTAGTCAGCCGAGGTGAGGGTGAGCGCCCCGTCCGCCAGATCCACGGTGATCGAGCCGCCGTCGGCGATCTTGCCCGAGATCAGCATCTTGGCCAGTGGGTCGCCGATCGCGGTCTGGATCAGCCGGCGCAGCGGTCGAGCGCCATACGCCGGGTCGTAGCCCGTTTCGGCCAGCCATCGCTGCGCCGCCTCGGTGACCGTGATGGTGATCCGCCGGCCCACCAGACGCTTTTGCAGCAACGCGAGTTGCAGATCGACGATGTGCGTCAATTCGTCCTGGGTAAGCGCGTCGAACATCACCACCTCGTCGAGCCGGTTGAGAAACTCCGGCTTGAACGACTGGCGAACCACACTCAGCACCGACTCCTTCTTCACCTCCGGTGACAGCGACGGGTCGACCAGGTAAGTAGAACCCAGATTGCTGGTCAAAACCAGCAACGTGTTCCGGAAGTCGGCGGCTCGCCCCTGGCCGTCGGTCAGCCGGCCGTCATCGAGCACCTGAAGCAAGATGTCGAACACCTCGGGATGCGCCTTCTCCACCTCATCGAGCAACACCACCGAGTAGGGTCGCCGGCGCACCGCCTCAGTGAGCTGCCCGCCCTCGTCATACCCGACATAGCCCGGTGGGGCACCCACCAACCGGGCCACCGAGTGTTTCTCGGCGTACTCGCTCATATCGATCCTGATGATGGCCCGCTCGTCGTCGAACAAGAAGTCCGCCAACGCCTTGGCCAACTCGGTCTTGCCGGTGCCGGTCGGGCCGAGGAACAAGAACGAACCAGTCGGCCGGTTGGGGTCCGCGATGCCCGCTCGCGCCCGGCGTACCGCATCGCTGACCGCGTTGACCGCCGCCCGCTGCCCGATCAACCGTTCCCCGACGACCTCCTCCATCCGCAACAGCTTCGACATCTCCCCCTCCAGCATCTTGCCGGTAGGGATGCCGGTCCACGCCTCGACCACATCGGCGACTTGTTCGGCGCCTACTTCCTCGCCGACCAGCGGTTCGGATGTCTCGACCGCCTTCTCGGTGGCCTGCTGCGCCGCGAGTTGCTTCTCCAACTCGGGGATCTTGCCGTAGTTGATCTCCGAGGCGGCCTCCAGATTGCCATCGCGCAGCAGCCGTTCGGCCTCCATGCGCAACTGATCCAGTTGGCGGCGCAGCTCGCCCTCGCCCTCGAGCGTGGTCTTCTCCTGCTCCCAGCGAGCTTCCAGGGCCCGCAACTCCTCCTCGGCATCGGCGAGATCGGCGCGGAGCTTGACAAGTCTCTCCTTGGACGCCTCGTCGGACTCCTTGGCCAGCGCGAACTCTTCCATCGTGAACCGATCCACCTGCCGGCGTAGCTGATCGATCTCCTCGGGCGAGGACTCGATCTCCATCCGGAGCCTGGAGGCCGCCTCGTCGATCAGGTCGATGGCCTTGTCAGGAAGTTGGCGACCCGGGATGTAGCGGTCCGACAGTGTCGCGGCGGCAACCAGGGCAGCATCGGTGATCCGTACGCCGTGGTGGGCTTCGTACTTCTCCTGAATACCCCGCAGGATTTGAATAGTGTCCTCGACACTCGGTTCGCCCACGAACACCTGCTGAAAGCGGCGCTCCAGGGCCGGATCCTTCTCGACTCGCTCCCGATACTCATCGAGCGTGGTGGCCCCGATCATGTGCAATTCGCCGCGGGCCAGCATTGGCTTGAGCATGTTGCCGGCGTCCATCGCGGAGTCACCGCCCGCGCCCGCGCCAACCACCGTATGCAGTTCGTCGATGAAGGTGATGATCTGCCCGCCGGCATCCCTGATCTCCTCCAGGACGGCCTTCAGTCGCTCTTCGAACTCGCCACGATACTTCGCGCCGGCAACCATGGCCGCCAGATCGAGGCTGAGCAATCGGCGGCCCTTCAGCGAGTCAGGTACGTCGCCTGCCACGACCCGCTGGGCCAAGCCTTCGACAACGGCCGTCTTGCCGACGCCGGGCTCACCGATCAATACCGGATTGTTCTTGGTACGTCGGGAGAGCACCTGAATGACCCGGCGAATCTCGGCGTCCCGACCAATTACCGGATCAAGTTTTCCGTCGCCGGCCGCCGCGGTGAGGTCGATGGAGTACTTCGCCAAGGCCTCATAGGTCGACTCGGCGTCGATGCTGGTCACTCGCCGGTTCCCGCGAATCGCGGTCAGTCCATCCCGCAACCCTTCGGCGGTCAGTCCGGCGTCGGCGAGTACCTTGGCGGCCGGGCTCTGCACGGTGGCGATGGCGATCAGCAAGTGCTCGGTGGCGACGAAGTCGTCCTTCATCGACCCCGCGAGATCGATGGCGGCGGCCAGTACCCGGGTGAGCGCTGCGGAGGCTCCGGGCTGCTGCACGGTGGCGCCGCTCGCGGCGGGCAGCGCCGCGGCAACCGCTTCCGCTTGCCTGGTCAGCGGAGCCGGGTCCACCCCGGCCTTGCCCACCAGGGTGCGTGCGGTGCCGTCCTGTTGCCGCAGCAGGGCGACGAGCGCATGGATGGGCTCCGTTGCGGTGTTGCCGGCGGTGGTCGCCGCGACCTGAGCGGCTTCAATGACATCTCGGCTACGGGTAGTGAACTTCTCGGCTCCGAACGGGCTCAACGTATCTCCTCATCAATCAAGGGTGCTAGTTATGTCAACCGTCTTGCTGCCTTTGGCATTCCGGCCTCGACCTTCCGAGGCAACCCGAAACGATGCTAGTGGTCCGTCTCAGTATTGAGTGATCCCTTGTCGAGGGTGGCCCGTGCGCGTTCGACCTTGGCGAGGATGTCTTCGGCGGTGGCTGTCCAGGCGTAGGGCTTGGGGTTCTCGTTGGTGGTTTCGAGGTAGGTC